>JBDTTZ010000149.1:0-4757 GCA_040008015.1 Gemmatimonadota bacterium | reverse complement strand
ACCATTCAGGGCCTGCTGCTCTGGTCGCGCAAGGTTTCCTCGCTCTGTCGCAGCATCAAACCCGGCTTCATCTGGTGCGGCAACATCAAGCCCGCGGCCTACCCGGCCAACTGGGCCCGGGAGCGCACCGGAGTGCCATACGGGATCATCGTTCACGGGACCGATCTGCTGCTCCTCCAGCACCAGGCTCACCAGTCCGCGCTCAAGCGGAAGGTGGCGCGGACCCTGTTGCAGCCGGCCTCGGTCATCGTCGCCAATAGCCGCTATACCCGCGATCTCTGTCTCACCGTCTGCCAGGAGATCGGCGTCTCCCGGGATCCGGCCGCCGTGCGCGTGGTCCCGCTGGGAACCGACCCCCAGCACTTCCGCCCCGGTGTTGACAACAAGGCGGTCCGCAGCCGCTACGGACTGGGGCCGGGCCGGTGGATGCTCACCGTGGCGCGGCTCACTGTGCATAAGGGGATCGATACGGTCTTGCGAGTCCTCGCCGCTCTGCGTGGCTCCCATCCGGACCTCCGCTATGCCATCGTCGGGTCGGGCGAGCGGCAGGGTGAGCTCCAGGCGCTGGCCGAGCAGCTCGGCGTGACTGACCGGGTCCGTTTCCTGACCAATGTCCCCGATCACGACCTGCCGGCCATTTACAACACGGCCGAGGTGTACCTCGGCGTTTCTCGGCAGGCCGATTCCAACGTGGAAGGATTCGGCATCTCGCTGGTGGAAGCCTCGGCCTCGGGACTGCCGGTAGTGGCGGGGCGAAGCGGGGGAATTCCCGATGCGGTGCGGGAAGGAGAAACCGGTTTGCTGGTGGATCCAACCGATCAGAAGGCGGTGGTGAATGCGGTCGAGCGGATCCTGGGAGATCCCGGGCTGGCGAAGAAGCTCGGCGCGGGTGGCCGCCAGGCGGTGGAGAGCTACTTCAACTGGGACCGGGTAACTCGCGAGATGATCGCGATCGCCGACGAGTTTTCCCCGGCTCCGGCTCGACCGGCTTCCCGCTGATGGCGCCGGTCGGGCAGTGCGCGACGTAGGTCCCGTCTACCGGCGACCACACCTGGCGCTCGGCGATGACCTGGGCCTTGCCCGCCTGCGTCATCTGGAACACGCCGGGCGCCATGGACACGCACACCCCGCACCCGATGCAGCGCAGCGGGTCGATGCTGATCACCGTGTCGGTCCGGGGATAGACGCCGGCCGTCATCGCGCCGTTGCTGCTCATGGCGATGAGCACGGCCTTGGCGGCACGGTATCCTTCCTCCAGCAGCTCATCGGTGTGATCGAACGCGAACATCGGGATCTGGTCCACGGCGGGGCGCACCAGGACCAGCGGCGGCTCGTTCCAGGTCGTGAGGCTGCGCGAAGTGAGGGACTGCATGACGATCTCGAGCGCGCGCATGTAGGTGGCCGCGAAGCCGCCCGATTCGATCCCCGAGCGCACCACCCGCGATCCGCCGACGTCCACCGCGAAGATCGGTTGCTGCGCGCTCGCCGCGGCCAGCACCGGCAGGGTGTCGACCACGGCGCCGTCGATGCAAAATCGGCCCCCGACCTCGCGGGGCGGGAGGATCCCGGGCAGCGCGCAGGAGGCAAAAACCGCGTCCGCCACCCGCACCTTGCGCAGTCCCGGCTGGCCCCAGAGCACCTGGGACCCGCTGTTGATATCCACCGTGTTGACCAGCAGCGGGTGCTTCAGCTGGTCGAAGGTAACGTCGCCGATCAGGCTCGCCAGCAGATGGTCGAGCGGCTCTCTCCGGTATATCGCCGGCGCCCGCATCCGGCGCAGCGCCATATCGGCATGGGCGACCTGAAAGATGTCGCGCCGCCGGATCGTCCGGGCCCGGAGCGCCATGTCCATCGAGCTGATGCCGCTGGCCCAGGTGGCGCCCACCAGCGAACCGATGCTGGTCCCGATGACCAGCGAAGGCGTCAGACCATGCTCCTCCAGGGCGCGAAGCACCCCGACGTGAGCCAGGCCCTTCATCCCGCCGCCGCTCAGAACCAGTGTGAATGGGCTGGTGAACATTTGTGTTGATCTCGATTCGTAGCCTGGGCAGTCTGCTTCGCCGTGACCGGCTCTTTCAATTGGGCTTCGGCCTGGTCGCGCTGGTCGTAGTGGCCGCGATCCTCGCCCCGGTGGTGGCGCCGTATAATCCGCTGGTTGGGAACCTTAAAGATGCATATCTCACGCCTCCCGGTATACACCACCTCCTGGGCACGGATAGCCAGGGCCGGGACGTCCTCAGCCGGGTGGTGTACGGGGCCCGGATCTCCCTGGCGGTCGGCGTGGTGTCGCAGACCGTGGCGGTTCTGCTCGGGGTCACCCTCGGCCTGCTGTCTGGATACTACGGCCGCTGGGTCGATTCCGTAATCATGCGCCTGGCCGACGTGACCCTCGCCTTTCCAACCCTGTTGTTGCTGATCGCGGTAGCGGCCGCGGTCCGGCCCTCGCTGCTCGTGGTGTTCATGATCATTGGAGCCGTGGGATGGGCCGGCATGGCCCGGCTGGTTCGCAGCCAGGTCCTCGTCCTCCGCAACGCCGAGTTCGTCTCCGCCTCGCGCGCGCTCGGGGCGCCCGACCGGGCGATCATATGGCATCACCTGCTCCCCAACGTGCGAGCCCAGATCATCGTCTCCGCGACGCTTGGAATGGCTGGCGCGGTCATGGCCGAAGCGGCACTGTCTTTCATCGGCCTGGGAGCCCAGCCGCCCACCCCGAGCTGGGGTGCGATGGTCGCCGAGGGTCGCGACTTGCTGCGGGTGGCGCCCTGGGTGTCGTTTGCGCCCGGTATCGCGATCGGCCTGGCGGTGCTGGGATTCAACCTTGTGGGGGACGGCCTGCGGGAAGCTTGGGACCCAAGACTCAAGGATCGGTAAGATGCGTTTTCTTGTCACCATGGGCGTTTTTTCGGTTACCATCTCGCCCCGCAATTCGGCGATATTCTTTAGCGGGGGGGGCCCCCAGTGACCCCACTCTCTGCTGCGGACCTGAGTCGCCTCCGCCGGGACGAATTCCCCGCCAGCGCCGACTTCATCTATCTCAACCACGCCAGCACCGGCCCCCTGCCGGAGCGAACCCGGCGCGCCCTCGACGAGTTCAACCGCAAACGCACCGCGCCCCATACCCTCACCGATCCCTGGATCTTCAGCATGCTGGACGAGTGTCGCGAGCTGGCGGCGCGGCTCATCAACGCCGACCCGCGGGAAATCGCCCTCACCACCAATACTACTTTCGGCCTTGGTCTCGCCGCGCGGATGATCCGATTCCGCTCCGGGGACATCGTGCTCACTCCCGATCGCGAGTTCCCGGCCAACGTTTACCCCTGGATGCGGCTCAAGGAACTGGGCGTGGTGCTGGAGCAGGTGCCGGTGACCCGGGAGGGCTGGCCCGACGAGGACCGCATCGTGGAACGGCTGGCGGACCCCAGGGTCAAGGTGCTCACCGTCTCGCTGGTCCAGTTCAGCAATGGGTTTCAGGTGGACCTGGCCCGGCTCTCGGCGGCTACCCGAAAAAGCGGTGCGCTGCTCGTGCTGGACGCGATCCAGGGTATCGGCCAGGTGCCGGTGGACCTGCGAAAGACTCCCGTGGACATCCTGGCCTGCGGCGCCCAGAAGTGGCTGTTGTCGCCCTGGGGATCCGGGTTCATGTATGTGCGCAACGAGCTGATTACCAGGCTGGATCCGCCGATCACCGGCTGGATGGCGTACGAAGGGACCGACGACTTTACCCAGCTGACCAGCTACCGCGAAGTGCTCCGCGACAACGCCCGCCGGTTCGAGATGATCACGCTGCCGTACCAGGATTTCGCCGGGATGCGGGAGTCGCTCACCCTCCTGCTTTCGATCGGGGTGGAGAGCATCTCGAGTCACATCCTGTCGCTGCACGCGCCGGTTCTGGAGTGGGCGCGCCGGCACGGGGTGCCGGTGCGGTCACCGGCCGGGCTCCACGGATCCGGCATTCTCTGCATTGCGCCTCCCGGGGTGGAGAAGGTGCAGGAATCGCTCCGTGCCGGCCATATCATCGCCAGCCTGCGGGAGGGTTCGATCCGGATCAGTCCTCATTGCTACAATACCCCGGAGGAGATGGCCCGGGTGGTCGAGACTCTCGAGACCGCCGTTCGCTGAACGATGCGGATCGCCTTTCTCCCCGGTGTCTTCCCCATGCTGTCCGAAACGCCGGTGCTGAACCAGATCACCGGTCTGGTTGCGCGGGGGCACGAGGTGGAGATTTTCGGCGACCGACCTCGAAGTGGCGAGTACCACCCCAGTGTCGACCAATTCAAGCTCCGGGAACACGCCCACTACCGTCCCGACCTTCCGCCGACGACCTGGGGTCGCTGGCGGCGCTCCTGGCAGCTCTATGCCGCCGCCCCGCCGGAATCGCGCGGCCCGCTGCTCCGTTCCATGAACCTGCTGCGCTTCGGCACCCGCGCGGCGACCGGGCGGCTCCCGCTCCAGACCGCGCAGTTTCTCCCGCCCCGGCCCTTCGACATCATTCAGGCCGGTTTCGGCGAGCAGGGGCTGAAGGCGTTGCGGATGCTCAAGGTCGGCGCGATCAACGGACCGCTGGTCACCGCCTTTCGGGGCGCCGATCTCACCCGCTTCGTACGGTCTCGCGGCAACCGGGTGTATGCCGGCCTCTTTCAGGCCGGTGACCGGTTTCTCCCGGTATGCCAGGCGTTTGTCGTGCAGTTGCTGCGGATGGGCTGCCCGCCGGAGCGAACCCTGGTACACCGAACCGGCATCGACGTCGCCCGGTTCAC
>JBDTTZ010000148.1:0-3856 GCA_040008015.1 Gemmatimonadota bacterium | reverse complement strand
TATTTCAGCGACGGCATCGCCGACGAGCTGATCAACGCCCTCTCCAAGGTCGAGGGGCTGACCGTGGTGTCGCGCACTTCCTCGTTCTCCTACAAGGGCAAGGCACTCGACATCAGATCCATCGGCACCCAGCTGGGTGCGACCGCGGTGCTGGAAGGCACCGTGCGCCGGTTTGGGGACCGGCTGCGGATCACCGCCCAGCTCATCAAGGTGATCGATGGCAAACTGCTCTGGTCGGAACGCTATGATCGGGATGCGGAAGATCTCTTCGCCATCCAGGACGAAATCGCCGAAACCATCGTCGCGACCCTCCGGGCAAATTTCTTCCGCGACCTGGGCGCGCCGGAGCCTCGCCGCTATACCCCGAGTCTCGCCGCGTGGAACCTGTACCTGAAGGGCCGCTTCTTCTGGAACATGCGGACCTTCGAAGGGGTGGAAAAGGCGATCCAGCATTTCGAGGAAGCCATACGGGAGGATCCCAGGTTCGCCCTGGCCTACACCGGCCTGGCCGATTCCTACGCGCTGGGCGTGGACTACCGGGCCGCCCCGGTGTCCGAGGGTCTCCACCGCGCCAAGGAAGAGGCGTTGAAAGCGCTTGCGCTGGATGACACGCTGGCCGAAGCGCACGCGTCCCTGGCCTGGGTCGCGTTCATTCATGAGTGGGACTGGGAGACGGCCGACCGGGAGTACCGCCGCGCCATCGAGCTGGATCCCCGCTACCCCTCGGCCCGGCAATGGCACGCCTGGTACCTGATGGCAATGGGTCGCATGGCGGAATCGCTGGCCGAGGGCCGCCAGGCGGTGATTCTCGACCCATCGTCGATATCCATTCGCCGGAGCCTGGGCTGGATCAACTACTACGCCCGGGATGCCGATGCGGCGATCGACCACATCCGGAAGGCGATCCTGGCGAACCCGACCCAGGATGAGAGTCATTTCATCCTGGGCCAGGCGCTGATGCTGAACGGGAATTATTCCCAGGCCCGCGCGGCCTTTCACGAGGCGGCGGGTCCGGATGGCCGGAACACCAACGCGCTGTCAGGACTGGGGCGGGTTGCGGTGCTGGAAGGGAAGCTGGATGAGGGGCGCAGGATCCTCGACGAGCTGTACCAGCGATCGAAAGTGCGCTACGTATCCCCGGTGGATTTCGTGAAGCTGCACAACCAGCTGGGTGACACCGACGAGGCCTTTCGCTGGATGGAGCGGGCCTGGGAGGAGCGGCGGGGCTGGATGGTGTACCTCAACGTGGAGCCGGCTCTGGACAACCTGCGGGACGATCCCCGCTTCCAGGAGATCCGACAGCGGATGAAGCTGAGTGACAAGTGACAAGTAACAAGTGACAAGTGACAAGTGACAGGTGACAAGTGACAAGTGTGGTGTCACCGTTTCCTTGTCACCTGTTACTTGTCACTTGTCACTTCAAGCTGGCCTTGAATGTATTCCAGGACGGCGAGCTCATCCCGCCGAAGCGCTCCCGATGGCCGTTCCCGCTTCTGATCGGATGACTGCGGCGGCGTGGGAAGCACCGATCCCGCCAGGTAGGACTCCAGCACCACCGGGTGGATGTAATACTTCCGGCACACCGCGCGGGTATTGCCCAGCCGTTTCGCCACCCGGTCGATCGCCTTCACTATGTTCGCCTTCGCTTCTTTCTCGCCGGTTGCCGGGCCGAGGGACCGGAGCTCGAACGCGGCGAGCATGGTCCCGGACCAGGTGCGGAAATCCTTGGCGGTCGTTTCCCGGCCGTGGGTGGCGCGACGGAGGTAGTCGTTGATGTCGCCCGCGTCGATGGTCTGCCGTTTCCCGTCGTCATCCAGGTACTGGAACAGCTCCTGGCCCGGCAGCTCCTGGCAGTGCTGGACGATCCGCGCAACCCGCCGGTCGGTGACCGCCACCGAGTGCATCATGCCGCTCTTGCCGCGGAAGTCGAACCGGAGGGTATGACCGGTGACTTCCACGTGGCGCCGCCGCATCGTGGTGAGCCCGTAAGACTTGTTGTCCCGCGCGTACTCGTCGTTCCCCACCCGGATCAGGGTCTTCTCCAGCAGCCGCACCACCGACGCCAGCACCTTGTCCCGCGAGAGCCCCTCGCGCTGGAGGTCTTTCTCCACCTGGTTCCGGAGGTCGGGAAGCATGTGGCTGAACTCCAGCATGCGGTCGAACTTGGTGGCGTCCCGCACCTCGCGGTACTTGGGGTGATAACGATACTGCTTGCGGCCCCGGGCATCGCGCGCGGTGACCTGGATGTGGCCGTGGGAGCTGGGGCAGATCCACACGTCGGTCCAGGCCGGGGGAATCACCAGCGCCTTGATCCGGGCCAGCTCGGCTTTGTCGCGGATCGGCGTGCCGTCGGAGTCGAGGTAGGTGAACGACTTCCCGGTTCGCTTGCGGCGAATCCCGGGCATGGTGTCGGAGACGTAGTGGAGGCCGGCGGCTTCGGCCGAATCAACGTGCTCCTGGTTGTCCTTGGGCATATCCTCTGCAATTAGTGATTGGATGACCAGCTAATCTCCAACTCAGGCAAGTTGTTTGGCAATGTCTGCGTTCGACTCGGTGCGTTTCATCAGCGTCAACAGCCGCGACATCGCCTCGACCGGCCCTTCGCTGGTCAGCCGGCTGCGAAGCAGGTGGGAAACCTCGAGCGCCGGCGGCGAGAGCAGCAGCTCTTCCTTGCGGGTCCCGCTCGCGTTCAGGTCGATCGCCGGGTAAATCCGCCGCTCGGCCAGTTCCCGGGACAGGGTCAGTTCGCTGTTGCCGGTCCCCTTGAACTCCTCGAAGATGACCTGGTCCATCTTCGACCCGGTGTCGATCAGCGCGGTCCCGATGATCGTCAGGGAGCCGCCGCCCTGGCTCGGATCCACCGCGCGGGCGCTGCCCAGGAATCGCTTGGGCTTCTCCAGGCTGGTCGCGTCGAGCCCGCCCGACAGGGTCCGGCCGGTCCCCCGCTCCGTGCTGTTATAGGCCCGCGCCAGCCGGGTGATCGAATCCAGGATCAGGATGACGTCCTCGCCCTGTTCCACCCGCCGCCGGGCCCGCTCCAGCAGGATTTCCGCCACGGCGACATGGCGGTCCGCGCTGTGATCGAAGCTCGAGGCAATCACCTCGCCGAATCCGCACGATTCCATTTCGGTCACTTCCTCCGGCCGCTCGTCCACCAGGAGGATATACAGCGCTGCTTCGGGGTGGTTCTTCACCAATCCCTCCGCGATCGCCTGGAGCACCATGGTCTTTCCCGCCTTGGCGGGCGCCACGATCAGCGCCCGCGAGCCTTTGCCGAAGGGGCAGAGCAGGTCGATCACCCGGTTGGTAAAGTCGCGCTGGCCAAATCGCTTGAGCCCCGCGTCCAGGGTCAGCTGCTCCCGCGGGTGAATCGCGCTGAGCCGGCCGAAATCGGGCCGCTGGGCCAGGTCGGCCGGCGCTCTGCCGTTGATCGCGGTGACCGTCCTGAGCTCGGGTCCCCGCGACCGGCCCCTCTCCTGCCGGTCCTGGCGGCCCGGCTGCGCCACTTCGCCATCGACCTCGTCACCTGGTCGCAGGTGGTATTGCTGGATCACCCGGTTCGGAACGTGGATGTCCCCGGTCGCGGGGAGATAACTCTCGCTGCGACGGCGGAGAAAACCAGCGCCCCGGTCAGTGAGCTCGAGCAGCCCAAGAAGACTCATTCCTTTCACTCCTTCTCATCTTTTCATGGAGTCACGATGTTACGCCGCCTTGGCACCCTGGTGCTGCTCCTGCTCATTCCCACCGCGCTCGCGGCGCAGACTTTTCCCGCCGAGGACCCGGTGCTGCGCCGGATCGGGTCGCTCGGCATGGACAGCTCGCAAACATATCCCCTGGCTCAAGCCCTGATGGATTC
>JBDTTZ010000147.1:0-4848 GCA_040008015.1 Gemmatimonadota bacterium | reverse complement strand
CGCACTATCTCGCGTGGAAGATGCGGGGACTGAACTACAAGACCCGCTTCATCGATTTGGCCGGCGAGCTGAATACCGAAATGCCGAACTTCTGGGTGCGCAAGGTCGGCGACGCACTGAACGGCAGCGGCAAGGCGGTGCGGGGCGCCAAAATCCTGGTGCTCGGCGTCGCCTACAAGAAGGACATCGACGACATCCGGGAAAGTCCCGCGCTGGACATCATCCGGTTGTTGCAGCAGCAGGGGGCCACGGTGACCTACCACGATCCCCACGTCGCTTCGTTCAAGGAGGACCACGACGAGATGAAGTCGGTGCCCTTCAGCGCCGAGGCCGTGGCCGCCGCCGATTGCGTCATGATCGTCACCGACCATTCGGCCATCGACTACCGGATGGTGCGGGACCGGGCCCGGCTGGTGGTGGATACCCGCCGCGCGCTGCCCCGGGGGACTGAGTGAAGGTCGCGATCATCGGGAGCGGGTACGTCGGTCTGGTCGCCGGCGCCTGCCTGGCGGAGACCGGTAACGACGTCATCTGCGCCGACGTGGACGCGCGCAAGATCGAGCGGCTCAAGCACAACGACATTCCGATCTATGAGCCCGGCCTGGAAGAGATGATCGAGCGCAACCAGGCGGAGGGCCGGCTCTCCTTCAGTACCGACGTCGGTGCGGCGGTGGACCGCTCCCGCGTGGTGTTCATCGCCGTGGGGACTCCCTCCGGCGAAGATGGCTCCGCCGACCTGAAGCACGTGCTCGCGGTGGCCACCACCATCGGTCAGAACATGAAATCGCCCAAGGTGGTGATCACCAAGTCCACGGTGCCGGTGGGGACCGCGGAGAAGGTCCGCGCCGCCATCCAGGCCGTGTCCAGCGTGCCGTTCTCGGTCTGCTCCAATCCGGAGTTCCTGAAAGAGGGCGCCGCGATCGACGACTTCATGAAGCCGGACCGGGTCGTGGTGGGCGTGGACACCGAAGAGGCCCGCGAAGTCCTGGACCAGCTCTACGCGCCGTTTGTCCGCACCGGCAATCCCATCCTCTTCATGGATATCGCGTCCGCCGAAGTCACCAAGTACGCGGCCAACGCGATGCTGGCGACCCGGATCTCGTTCATGAATCAGATCGCAGCGTTTTGTGAAAAAGTGGGCGCCGATGTGCAGGCAGTACGCAAGGGCATCGGGACCGATCGCCGGATTGGCCCCGCGTTTCTCTTTCCCGGGCCCGGCTATGGCGGCTCCTGTTTCCCCAAGGACGTGAAGGCGCTGGTGACGTCGGCGCGCGACCTGGGACTGCCTTTCGAATTGCTTGAATCGGTGGAATCTGTGAATACCCGGCAGAAGCAGGTGCTGCTCGAGAAGGTCACCCATGGCCTGGGTGGAAACCTGAAAGGCAAGATCGTGGCGGTCTGGGGTCTCGCGTTCAAGGCGGAGACTGACGACATGCGCGAGAGCCCGGCGATCCCGCTGGTGCAGGGACTGCTGAAAGGCGGCGCCAAGGTGCGGGCCCACGATCCCAAGGCCATGGAATCGGCCCACCAGGTCTTCGGCGACAGCATCCACTACGCCGCCGAGCCGTATGGCGCGGTGGAAGGAGCCGATGCGCTGGTGATCGTGACCGAGTGGCTGCCGTATCGGAATCCCGATTTCGACCGGCTCAAGGCCAACTTGAAGCGGCCGTTGATCGTGGACGGTCGGAACCTGTTTGATCCGGAGCGAATGAAGGCGGACGGATTTGACTATCACGGCATCGGACGCAGGCAACCATGAGAATCCTCATCACCGGCGCCGCCGGTTTCCTCGGTTCCCATCTTTCCGACCGCCTGCTCGCCGATGGGCACGACGTGGTCGGCATGGATAACCTGGTCACCGGCTCCATCGACAACATCGCGCACCTCGCGGGAAACCCGCGCTTCAGCTTCATCCAGCACGACGTCACCAACTTCATCTTCATCGAGGGGCCGCTGCACGGGGTGCTCCACTTCGCCTCCCCGGCCAGTCCGCGTGACTATCTCGAGCTTCCCATCCAGACGCTGAAGGTCGGGTCACTCGGCACCCACAAGGCGCTGGGCCTGGCCAAGGCGAAAGGCGCCCGCTTCCTCCTGGCTTCGACGTCGGAAGTCTATGGCGACCCGCAGGTGCATCCCCAGCCGGAGACCTACTGGGGCCATGTGAACCCGGTGGGACCGCGGGGCGTGTACGACGAGGCCAAGCGGTTTGCCGAAGCCATGACCATGGCCTATCACCGGTTCCACAAGGTGGACACCCGCATCGTGCGGATCTTCAATACCTACGGCCCCCGGATGCGGGCCCGGGATGGCCGCGTGGTGTCCAACTTCGTGGTGCAGGCGCTGAAGGGTGAACCGCTCAGTATTTATGGAGACGGCTCCCAGACCCGCTCGTTCTGCTACGTGTCGGACCTGGTGGAAGGCATCGTGCGGCTCTTTCACGGCGATTCGAGCGACCCGACCAATATCGGGAATCCGAACGAGTTCACCGTGCTGCAGCTGGCCGAGATGACCTTGCGACTCACCGGCTCCAAGTCGAAGATCGAGCGGCATCCGCTGCCGACCGACGACCCCAAGGTTCGCAAGCCCGACATCACCCAGGCCCGCACCCGGCTGGGGTGGGAGCCGGAGGTCCAGCTGGAACAGGGGCTGACCCAGGCGATCGAGCACTTCCGGAGTCGATTGGGATGACCCACGTCCTGGTGACGGGTGCCGCCGGGTTCATCGGCTCGCATCTCTCGGAGGCGTTGGTGGCGCGGGGCGACCAGGTGACCGGGGTGGACAACTTCGACCCGTTCTACCCCCGGGCCGAGAAGGAACGGAACCTCCGGAAAGTCCGCGCCCATCCCAACTTCGTCTTTCACAGTTTCGATATTCTGGAAACCGATCGCATCGCCGGGCTGCTCACGCCGGAGAGCGTGATCGTGCACCTGGCGGCCCGGCCCGGGGTTCGCCCCTCGCTGATTGATCCGGCCGGCTATTCCCGGGTGAACGTCGAGGGAACCGCCTCGCTCCTGGCCGCGGCCCGGGCCAGCGAGGTGTCTCGCTTCGTCTTCGGATCGTCTTCATCGGTGTATGGCGACGACACGCCGGCTCCCTTCCGGGAAGACGCCACAGCCACGCAGCCCCTTTCGCCCTATGCCGCCACCAAGCGCGCGGGCGAATTCCTGGTCCAGTCGCTGTCCCCGATCTACGGTTTCCGGTCCGCTGCGCTACGTTTCTTTACGGTGTACGGCCCCCGCCAGCGCCCCGACCTCGCCATCCACGCGTTTGCGCGGCGAATCCTGGCCGGTGAAACCATCACCCTGTTCGGTGACGGTTCCCAGTCCCGAGACTATACTTTCTGCGACGATATCGTCGCCGGGATCATCGGGGCCATCGAGTGGACCGCGACGACCAGGATCGGCATGGAGCCGTTCAACCTGGGCGGCAACCTGGCGGTTCCGTTGCGAGACATGGTCGCCAGGCTGGGCCGGGCGCTGAAGCGGGAGCCCAAGATCCAGTGGGCGCCGATGCAGCCCGGGGACGTGCAGCACACCTCGGCCGACCTGAGCAAGTCCAGCACGATGCTGGGATACCATCCCCGCGTCCCCTTCGAAGAGGGGCTCCGCCGCTTCGCCACCTGGCTGGAGGATCCTGATGAGAGTCAGCGCTGACCACCAGATCAATCGCGCCCGGGAGCGGTTTGCCCTGCAGGACTACTACGGCGCCATCCACCTCATGGAAGAGGTCGCCTCATCGGGCCGGGTGTTCGCCGATGTGCTGCACCTGCTCGGAGTCTGCTATTCCCTGGTGAACCAGCCGGAAAAGGCGGTGGAGTACTTCGATCGCGCGCTGGGGCTCAACCCGCGGTACTTCGAAGCCCACGTCCATCGCGGCATCCTGCTGAACGAGCTGGGCCGCCGGGGCGAAGCCGATGAGGCCTTCCGCCGTGCGGCATCGGCCAATCCGGAAGCGGTGGAAGGCCTGCCCTGGAACGTGGCCGCCCAGCTGGCCAACCAGCACGCGTCGCTGGGGAACATCTACGCCCAGGCCGGCGCGCTGAACGAGGCGATCCGGGAGTACGAACGGGCGACGATCCTGGGACCGACCTTCGTGGACCTGCGCTACCGGCTCGCCCGGCTGCTGCTGGAGGGCGGCCGGACCCTGGAGGCCCGGGACCAGCTGGAAAAGGTGGTGAAGGATCGTCCCCAGTTCGTGGATGCCCAGGCCGCGCTCGGCCTGGCCCGCTATCTCTCGGGCGATGCGCCGGGTGCGGAGGAAATCTGGAACGATTGCCTGAGCCTCCGGCCCGAGAATCCCAGAGTGGAAGCATACCTGGCGATGATGGAGCGCGGATCAGCTTGAAAAACGTGCAGGGTGACCAACGATGACAGGGCATGGTTCATCGGGGTCTCGTGGCGCCCTGCACCTGGCACGCTGGTTCCCCTGCACCCTGCACGCTGCACTCTGCACGCTGTTAGCAATGGGTTGTGCCACGGCCGCCGCGGACCATGCAAAGTTGGGCGACCAGGCCGTGATGAAAGGGGACTACACCACCGCGGTCGGGGAGTACCGGGCCGGGGTGCAGGCGAGTCCGAAACCCGAGCTGCTCGCCAAGCTGGCCTCCGCCGCCTTTCACCTGAAGAATTTTCGCGAAGCGGCCGACGCGTACCGCCGGCTGGGCGAAACCGATCCTTCCCGCGCCGGTGAAGCCGCCACCGGGCTGGAGCGGGTCGCCAAGGGCGCCCAGGAGGCCTTCGATGCGCTCGCCTTGCGGGAAGCGCTGCTCGGGTTGAAATCCATCGCGCCGGATCGCCCCACCGGGCGGATCGCGCTCAGCCTGGCGCTCTCGGGAAAGATGGAACCGGG
>JBDTTZ010000146.1:0-3780 GCA_040008015.1 Gemmatimonadota bacterium | reverse complement strand
GTGGGTGGCGATGCGGTCGAGGAACCAGCGGTCGTGGCTGATCACCACGGCGCACCCGGCGAAATCGAGCAGGGCATCCTCGAGCGCCCGCAGGGTATCCACGTCGAGGTCGTTGGTGGGCTCGTCGAGCAGCAGGAGATTGCCGCCCTTCTTCAGCAGCTTGGCCAGGTGCAGCCGGTTCCGCTCGCCGCCGGAGAGATCCTTCACCCGCTTCTGCTGGTCGGAGCCTTTGAAGTTGAACCCGGCGGCATAGGCCCTGGCATTGATCGACCGCTTGCCGAACATCAGCGTATCCTCGCCTCCCGAGATCTCCTCGAAGAGCGTCTTGCTGCCGTCCAGCGATTCGCGGCTCTGATCGACGTACGACACCTGAACGGTTGATCCAATAGTGAGCTCCCCTGAGTCGGCAGCTTCCTGTCCCACGATCATCCGGAAAAGCGTGGTCTTGCCGCTCCCGTTGGCGCCCACGATACCCACGATGCCGCCCCGGGGAAGCGAAAACGAGAGATTCTCAAACAGCACATTTTCGCCGAATGCCTTGGTCACCTTGTCCAGCACCACGACTTCATCCCCCAGCCTGGCCGGAACCGGGATCAGGATTTCCGAATTGTTCTCCCCTCCCCGTTCGGCATTGTCCCGCAGCTCCTCATAGGCCCGGATGCGGGCCTTGCTCTTGGCCTGGCGCGCCCGGGGAGACATCCGGATCCATTCCAGCTCGTGCTGCAGGGTCTTCTGCCGGGCGCTGGCCTGCTTCTCCTCGACGGCCATACGCTGCTGCTTCTGCTCCAGCCAGGACGAGTAGTTTCCCTCCCACGGGATCCCCGCCCCCCGGTCCAGCTCGAGAATCCACTGGGCGACGTTGTCGAGGAAGTAGCGATCGTGGGTCACGGCCACGACCGTGCCCTTGAAGTCGGCCAGGTACCGTTCCAGCCACCAGACGCTCTCGGCGTCGAGGTGATTGGTGGGCTCGTCGAGCAGCAGCATGTCGGGTTCGGAGAGCAGCAGTCGGCAGAGCGCCACCCGGCGCCGTTCGCCGCCCGAGATCTTGCTGACGTCCATGTCTCCCGGAGGCAGCCGGAGGGCGTCCATGGCCAGGTCGATCTTGTGGTCGAGCTCCCAGAGGCCAAGGCTGTCGATTCGCTCCTGGAGGTTCCCCTGCTTTTCGAGGAGGCGGGTCATCTCGTCGTCGCCCATCGGCTCGGCGAACTTCGCCGAGATCGCATTGTACTCGTCGAGCATCGCCTGTTGTTCCCGGACGCCCTCGAGCACGTTCCCGCGAACGTCCTTCGTCGGGTCGAGCAGGGGCTCCTGGGGCAGGAAACCGATCTTGATGCCGGGGCGGGGGCGGGCCTCGCCGATGAAGTCCTTGTCCACACCGGCCATGATGCGAAGCAGGGTGGACTTCCCGGCTCCATTCGAGCCGAGGACGCCGATCTTGGCGCCGTCGTAGAACGAGAGATAGATCCCCTTGAGGATCTCCTGCTTGGGTGGCACGACCTTACGCAGGTCGCGCATCGTGAAGATGTATTCGCCGGCCATAGGGCGGGGAAGATACACTCGGCGAATGGCTGATGGCAGATGGCCAAATGACGCAGCCGATGCGCCATACGCCATACGCTATCAGCCTGTGGAAAAGTCAAAGGGGCACGCCAGCGGGCATGCCCCTTATTGACCTGCGATTTCCTCACGGCGCATGCAATGCGCCGCTGCGTACGGGCGCGCTCAGCGCGCCCGTTACTTCACGTGCTTGTTCACCAGCTTGGTCATCTCGAACATGGAGACCTGCTTCCGGCCGCCGAAGACCACGCGGAGGTTGTCGTCCGCATTGATCATGCGGCGCTCGCGGGCATCCTGCAGCCCCTTCCGCTTGATGTACTGCCACAGCTTCTTGGTCAGCTCGGTACGCGGAATCGGCGTGGAACCGACCACCGCGGCCAGCGCGGAATCCGGCTGCACCGGGCGCATGAACGCCGCATTGGGTTTCCGCTTGGACTTGGCCTTTTTCGCCTTCTTTGCCGCCGGCCGGCGTGCCGTCTTCTTGGTGCTCTTCTTCTTGGCTTTCTTTTTGGGCGCCATCGTCTTCTCCCTGGTAAAGTGGTCTCAAACTGCGATTTTCCCTCTGACGAACCGTCCTTCTGTGCCCACCAAAGTACCACATTGCACTCTGACCGCAATAGGGAAAACGCCCTTTTTCCCTCTGAAAACCGGATTTTTCCCTCTGGAATCGCGGGGCCGGCGCCCGGGTCCGGGGGTGGTTCCTCCAGTGCGCGCGGTGTATTTTTCGGTATCCTTGTCACTCCCAGCCGGAACTTTCGATGTCCAGATCAACTCCTGATTTCCCTCGCAACTGGCTCGCTTCCGCTCTGATATCGGGCCTGGTTCTGCTCGCGCCGCTCCCCGCCGATCCGCCGCAATGCGATCCCGGTAACGCCGGTTTCACTCTGCCGGCGGGCTTCTGCGCCGTGCTGGTGGGGGACAGCCTGGGCGCCGTCCGGCACCTGGTGGTCGCGCCCAACGGCGATGTGTTCGCTGCGCTCAATTCCCGCGGCGGCGGAGGAATTCTCGCGCTCCGGGATACCAACCGCGACGGACGGGCCGACATTCGCAAGCAATTCGGCCCCGGCAGCGGGAGCGGGATCGCCCTGGGCCAGGGCTACCTGTATTTCGCCATGAACGATCGGATCGTGCGCTATCCCTGGGCGCCGGGTCAGCTGGAGCCCGTGGGGGAGCCGGAAACCCTGGTGCAGGGACTTCCCAGCGATGGCCATGGCAGCAAGGGGATCGCGGTGTGGGGCGACAGTGTCCTGTACACCAGCATCGGGTCGCGCAGCAACAGCTGCCAGCAGGCGGACCGACAGGCCCACTCGCCGGGTATTGATCCCTGCGAAGAGCTGGCGACCCGGGGCGGCATCTGGCGTTTCTCGGCCCGCCGTCTCAACCAGACCATGGCGGACGGGCACCGGGTGGCGACCGGGATGCGCAACCCGATGGCCGTCGCCCTGCAGCCCGGCACCGGGGTGGTGTTCGCCGGGATGAATGGTCGCGATCAGCTGAGCGCGAACTGGGGTTACAGCGACCAGGACAACGCCGAGAAGCCGGCCGAGGAGCTGCTGCGAGTCGAGGAGGGCGCCGACTACGGATGGCCCTATTGCTACTACGATCCCGCCGCGAAGAAGCGGGTGCTGGCGCCGGAGTATGGCGGTGATGGGCGAGAGGTGGGGCGCTGCGCCGGCAAGCGGGACCCCGAGGTGGCCTTCCCGGCGCACTGGGCGCCACTCGGCGTGCGCTTCTATGACGGCACCATGTTTCCGGCCAGTTACCGGGGAGGCGCGTTCATCGCCTTTCACGGATCCTGGAACCGTGCTCCGCTGCCGCAACAGGGTTATCGTGTAGTGTTCGTGCCGTTTCGCAATGGGCGCGCGACCGGGGGCTGGACGGATTTCGCGGTGCCCACCAGTAGCCCAACCGCGCTCCGTCCCACCGGCCTTGCCGTGGGGCCCGATGGCTCGCTGTACATCAGCGCCGATGCCAACGGAAAGATCTGGCGCGTGGTCGCTCGCTAAACAGGAGTAACTATGAAGAACCTCAGTATCGCCGCACTGCTGGCAGCGCTGGCAACCGGCGCCGCCGGTGCCGCCAGGGCCCAGGACAGCATTCCGCTCCAGGCCGGAATCATGGCGCCGGACTTCGAGCTGCCCGGGGCGACCCGCGAAGGACTGGCGGGGCCGATCCGGCTCAGCGATTTTCGGGACCAGACCGTGGTCATCGCATTCTTCTACC
>JBDTTZ010000145.1:0-10957 GCA_040008015.1 Gemmatimonadota bacterium | reverse complement strand
AGCGGATCCACCGGCTTTCCGTTGACGTGCACCTCGTAATGCAGGTGCGGTCCGGTCGCCAGACCCGTGCTGCCCACCAGCGCCACTCTCTGCCCTCGCGTCACCCGCTCACCCACCGCCACCAGCAGTTTCGATGCGTGAGCGAAGCGGGTCACGATTCCATAGCCATGGCTGATTTCCAACGTGTTGCCGTACCCGTTCTCCCACCGCGCCGAGATCACGACACCATTGGCGGGGGCCTCGATCGGGGCACCCATCGGGGCGCTCACGTCGATGCCCTCGTGGGGCCGGGAGATGTGGAGGATCGGGTGGGCGCGCATCGAGGAGAACGCGCTGGAGAGCCAGCCCTGGGTCGGCATGATGGACGGCATGGCTTCGAGCCGCTGCCTGTTCGAGGCCAGGCTTTCGGCGGCCTCCCGGAACGATGCCGCGAGAAGATTGGCGCGGCGCACCAGCGTGCTCAGGTCCACCTGCACCCGGGATGCTTCCCGAACCACCAGTGAAGCCGGACGGGGAACCTCCCGCTCCGGACCGCCGATACCGGCCTGCCGCACCTGGGGATCGATCGGGTCCAGGTTCGCCAGCAACCGGATCCGGCTGTCCCGCTGTGCGATCACGTCGAGGGTGTCGGAAAGCGAATCGATGCGGCCGGCCATCTGGGCGACTTCGGTGCTCAGGGCCTGGTTCTCTTTTTCAACCGCGCTGGCATGGCTCAGGTGAAGCGAGCGGGAGTACGTGGAATAGCCGAGGACCACGGAGACCAGGAACGCCACGACACCAACGCCAGCGGCCAGCTTCAACAGCGACTGCGACACTTCGAAAACCTTCGAAGCGCCTGAGCCGGGCGGCACGATGACGAGTGTCCAGCGGCGTTTGGCCATAAACTTCCCGCGTAAGAGAACCGGAGTGCCCAAAGAGATGTGGACTGCGGGGTTCTCTGTTCAGGACGGCAAGAGCAGGGCCGCCCAGGGGGCTACACAGATTCAGCCAGAATTGAGCATCCGGGGGATCCCGAGAGGCCAGACAACTTGGCCCCGGATTCGGGGGATGTCAAGTCTGGAATGACGCGTATAAGTATTTGACTGTCAATTAGTTGGCGAGGCTGGAAGCGGCTTGGGGAAGAGATTCTCTGGCTTGCTCACTACTTGGCCCTCCGGCGCAGGGTGTTGCACTCGATTCCAGGCATCCTTCTCCAACGGCGTGCTCGCCCCCATCGAAGCCCAGAGGTCTGCCGACTTGCCCGGAATGAAGGGCCAGGCCAGAATCGCCAGCCGTTCCAGGCAGCGGGCCAGGGCGCCAAGCACTGCATCCAGTTTTTGCGTTTCGCCAGCCTTGGCCAGGGTCCATGGGGCGTTCTGGACGATGAATTGATTGGCCGTCGTCACCAGGGTCCATGCGGCTTCCGCCCCGGATTTGAGCTCCAGACGGTCCATCGCCTCTTGGTACGCTTTCACGACCTGCGCACCCGCCTGGTCGAGCGTGGTCGGCTCTCCCGCTTCCGGCACTCGCCCGTCCCGATACTTGACCAGCATCGCCAGCGAGCGCGAGGCGAGGTTTCCCAGCCCGTCGGCCAGGTCCGAGGTGTAGCGCTCGTCGAAACGCTCCCAGGTGAAGTCCCCATCGTTGGTGAATCCCACCTCGCGCAGCAGAAAGTAGCGTAATGCGTCCGGTCCGTGCCGGTCGATGGCCTCGTCCAGGCTCACCGCGACTCCCGCGGACTTGGACACTTTCGATCCTCCCCACTGCACGTAGCCGTGCGCCCAGACTCTCCGGGGCAGCTCGACTCCGGCGGAGAGCAACATCGCCGGCCAGATCACGCAGTGGAAACGGGTGATCCCCTTGCCGATCACGTGGAGATCGGCGGGCCAGAGCTTCTCATACCCCGGGTCCGGGTAGCCGGTCGCCGAGAGATAGTTGATCAGCGCGTCGAACCACACGTATACCGTGTGATCGGGAGACCCGGGAAAGGGAATGCCCCACGGGATTCGCACCCGGGATACCGAGAGATCCTGGAGCCCGTCCTCGATCAGCCGCAGCACCTCGTTGCGGCGGATCTCGGGCTCGACCGCCAGGGTTCCGCTCCGGATCAGGTCGTTCAGCTGCCGGGTATAACGGGAGAGCCGGAAGAAATGGTTGGTTTCCCTGGTGGGGACCAGCTCGAGGTTGGGATGCTCGATACAGTGCCCGTCCACGATCTGGTTGGGCGACTTGAACTCCTCGCAGCCCACGCAGTACAACCCCTCGTATTCGCCGAGGAACAGGTCGTCGGGATTCCGTTGCTGGATCCGGGAGAGCAGCGTGGTGACCGCGCGCTCGTGCCGGGGCTCGGTGGTGCGAAGCCAGTCGTCGTGGGAGCAGAGCAGGCGGCGCCAGGTGGTATTGAATCGCTCGGCCAGCCGGTCCGCCAGGGCCTGGGGCGGAATTCCTTCCGCGTCCGCCGTCTGGGAAACCTTCTGCCCGTGCTCGTCCATCCCCATCACGAAGTGCACCGCGTCGCCCCGGAGCCGCCGGTAACGGGCGATGGCGTCGGCGCCGACCTTTTCCAGCGCGTGCCCCAGGTGGGGATCGCCGTTGGAGTAGTCGATAGCGGTTGTCAGGTAGAACTTGGCCACGACCTTCGAGCTCAGTTCAGAGCCGGCGGGGAACCGCCCGGTGGATTGCCCTGATTGCCCTGATTGCCCCGCCCGCGGCGGCCGCGGCGGCGCCGGCGGCGAGCGGCGCCCGAGGAGCTCGAGGTTGCTTCGGCGGTGGGAAGCTCGGGTTCCGGTGTCGCCGGTCGCGGCACCTGGACCTCCGGCGGGCGAGGCCGGGATTCGACCAGGACCAGCGGCTCACCGGTACGGTCCAGCTCTTCTTTGAGCTCGACCAGGGTGATGGTCCGCGGGCCCTGCTCATCGTGGCGGAGGAACACCCGTTCCCGGAAGATGTCGACGGCGATCACCTTCTCGGATCCCAGCGCGGTGCGCAGGGTCTTTCCTTCCTTGGGGAACCGTTTCCGGGCGGCCACGTAGAACTCGTGCTCGTACTTGAGGCAGCACAGGAGCCGGCCGCAGCCGCCGCTGATCTGCTGCGGATTGAGTGAAAGATGCTGGTCCTTGGCCAGGCTCAGGTTGACCGGTGACAGGTCGGTGAGCCAGGTGGAGCAACAGTACTCCCGGCCGCAACGGCCGACCCCGGTGAGCCGGGCCGCCTCGTCCCGGACCCCGATCTGCCGAAGCTCGATCCGGGTGCGGAACAGCGCGGCGAGGTCCCGCACCAGGGTGCGGAAGTCCACCCGCTTTTCGGCGGTGAAATAGATGGTGAGCTTGTTCCGGTCCCACTGCCACTCGGCGTCGCTCACCTTCATGGTGAGCTGGTGATGCTTGACCCGCTCGATCACCTTGCGGCGGACGTCTTCCTCGGATTTCCGCAGCTCGTTCGCGGTGTGGGTTTCCTCCTGCGAGGCGCGGCGCACCACGGGCCGGAGCGGTTCCGGCTTGGTGTCCACCCCGCACCCGGTGCTGCAGCTGGTGCACTTCTTTTCCGCGGTGTCCCCGGTCGAATTAACCCGGCCGAAATCGAAGCCGCGCTCCGCCTCCACGATGACCGGCTCCTGGAGACGCAGCACTTCGGCCTCGTCACCCCAGGTGAAGAAGCTCTTGCGATTGCCTTTGAAACGGATTTCGACGGTTTGCATTCTATGAAAAGGTAAGCGGTGAGCAGTGAGCGGTAAGCGGGACCAGAGGCGAGTCCAGGGGCGGGAACCAATCGACGTGTCGTTTCCAGTCCCGCTTACTGCTTACCGCTTACTGCTTATTTCTGTGTTGGGGTTAAGCCTCCGTAAACGCTCCCATGTTCGCGAACTTCTCGGCGCGGCGCCGCACCAGCTTGTCAGGTTTGATCCGCCGGAGCTCGCCGACGTGGCGGATCAGCGTCGAGCGGAGCGATTCACCGGTCGCATCGGGATCCAGGTGCGCGCCCCCGATCGGCTCGGGAATGATCTCGTCGATCACCTTGAACTCGATCAGGTCTTTCGCCGTAAGCTTGAGCGCGTCGGCCGCCCGCTCCCGCTGCCCGGCGTCCTTCCACAGGATCGCGGCGCAGCCTTCCGGCGAAATCACCGAGTACACCGAGTTCTCCAGCATCAGCACCCGGTCGGCCACGCCCAGGGCCAGCGCGCCGCCCGAACCGCCCTCGCCGATCACCACGGCGACGCACGGGGTCGGCAGCGAGGCCATCTCCACGATATTCCGCGCCAGCGCTTCGGATTGTCCCCGCTCCTCCGCGCCCAGTCCGGGATACGCGCCGGGGGTGTCGATCAGGGTGACCACCGGTGCCTCGAACTTGGCGGCGAGGTTCATCAGCCGGAGCGCCTTACGATAGCCCTCCGGATGCGCCATGCCGAAGTTGCGCTTGAGATTCTCCTTGGTGTCGCGGCCTTTCTGGTGGCCGATCACCATGACCGAGAGCCCGTCGAGCCGGGCCCAGCCGCCGACGATCGCGGGGTCGTCGCGATAGAGCCGGTCGCCGTGCAGCTCGATGAAATCGGTGAAGATGGTGCTGAGATAATCCAGGGTATAAGGCCGCCGCGGGTGGCGCGCCACCATCACGCGCTGAATCGGCGTCAGGTTCCTGTAGATCTCCGCTCGCAGCGTCTCCAGCCGGTTCTCCAGGCTCTTGAGCTCGCTGTCAACATCGATCTGCCGTTCCACGCCCAGGCGTTTGAGATCCTCGATCTGGCGTTCCAGCTCGGCCAGGGGTTTCTCGAATTCCAGCGTGTAGACCGTAGGCATTCCTATCCCGCTTTGACGTAATGAACTGACACCGGGCCGAGCAGTGCGCGCAGGCCCTGGAGCAGGTCGTCGTCCGCCGCCACCCGGAATCGCCGGGAGCGGAGGCGCATGGATTCGCCGTTACCGTCGCTCCAGTCAATATAGAGCGGGACTGGTCCGGGGTGCTTGGCGCAGAGGGCCACCGCGGCCCGGACCTGGTCGGCCGGGGGAGCCCCCGGGGCCTTCCAGCTCAGGCTCAACCCGATGGCGCCTGAGGACTTGAGCTGGTCGAGCGGCTGGGCACCCTCCACGACGAACGGGGCCCGCTCCTCACCCCGGTCTCTCAGGCTGAACCCCCCGGTCAGGAGCACCGCGGCGTCCGGCCGGATGATCTGGTTGAGCTTGGCCCAGGCATCGGGAAACACCAGCCCCTCCGCCGTCCCATGGAAGTCTTCCACCAGGAGCCGGGCGTATTCCTTCCCGGTCTTCTTCGAGATCTGCCGCTTCACCTGGGTGATCACCGCCGCAACGGCGACCTGGTGCTCGCTCCATTCCCCCAGCGTCGCCGTGGTCCGGGTCCCGAACAGCTCGACTTCGTGGCGGTACCGCTCCAGCGGGTGGCCGGAAATGAAGAACCCGATCACTTCTTTTTCCCGGGCCAGGCGTTCCGCCTCGGACCACTCGGGGATGTCGGGCAGGGTGGTCCCGCGCTGCCTGGGGCCGGGCGCCGCTTCACTGAAGAGCGAGACCTGCCCCGAGTCGCGCTCCTGCTGCTTGAGCTGCGCTTCGGCAAAGGCGCCGTCCAGCGCCGCGATCAGCTGGGCCCGGTGCCCGCCGAGCTGGTCGCAGGCGCCGGCCGCCACCAGCGATTCGAGCACCCGCTTGTTGCCCAGCCGGAGGTCAATCCGCTCCACGAAATCGGTCAGGCTGGTAAACGGGGACCGGTGCCGGGCCTGGATGATGGACTCGATGGCGCCCCATCCCACGTTGCGCACCGCGCCCAGCCCGAAGCGCATTCGTTGATCACCCACCACGGTGAACTTGAAGCCGGACTCGTTGACGCTGGGTGGCAGCACCTCGAGGCCCAGCTCCCGCGCCTCGGCGATGTACTGCACCACCTTGTCGGTGTTGCCGATTTCCGAAGACAGCAGCGCCGCCATGAACTCGGCGGGGTAGTGGGTCTTGAGCCACGCGGTCTGGTAGGAGAGAATCGAATAGGCGACCGAGTGGGACTTGTTGAACCCGTAGCGGCCGAAGGTTTCGATCTGGGCGGCGAGGTCCTCGGCCAACTTCTTCTCGATGCCCTTCGCCACCGCGCGCTCGACGAACCGGCCCAGCTCCTTCCGGATCAGCTCCGCGTCTTTCTTGCCCACCGCTTTCCGGAGCACGTCGGCTTCGGCCAGGGAGAACCCGGCCAGGATGTTCGCGATCCTCATCACCTGTTCCTGGTAGGTGATGACCCCATAGGTCGGCGACAGCACTTCCTCGAGCGCGGGATGGGGATACTTCACCGCCTCCTGTCCCAGCTTCCGGCGAATGAAGACCAGGTGCATGCCGGTGTCCAGCGGACCGGGGCGCATCAGCGCATTGCTCGCGACCAGGTCATCGAACCGGTCGCACCTCATGTTGCGGAGCATGTCGGTGGCAAGCGGAGACTCGAACTGGAAAACGCCCCCGGTGCGGCCGCGGCGCAGCAGGGCATACACTTCGGGGTCCGCCAGGTCCAACGCGTCCATGTCCGGCGCGGCGCCGTGCCGGTCCCGGATCATGGCGACTGCGTCGTGGATGACCGTCAGGGTCTTCAGGCCCAGCATGTCCATCTTCAACATGCCGACCTTTTCCAGCCCGACCATGTCGTACTGGGTGATGATGGCGTCTTCGCCGCCAGCGGTCTGCCCGGCGCCCTTGGTGGGCGCGGTACACACCGGGACGTAGTCGCTCAGCGGTCCCGGCGCGATCACCACGCCCGCCGCGTGCACCGAGGCGTGGCGGGAGATGCCTTCGATCCGGGAGCCCAGGTCGGCGAGCCGCTTGATCAGCGGGTTCTGCTTCGCCAGGTCGCGCAGCTCATCGATCTTCTGCATCGCCTCCGGGATCGTGAGGCTGTACGCCGGCCCCGAAGGAATCAGCTTGGTAATGCGGTCGGCGTCGGCCGGGGGAATTTTGAGGACCCGTGCCACGTCCTTGAGCGCGGCCCGCGCCTTGAGCGTGCCGAACGTAATGATCTGTCCCACGCTCTGCCGGCCGTAGCGCTCCCGCACGTAGTCGATTACTTCCCCCCGCCGCTCGAAGCAGAAGTCCACGTCGATGTCCGGCATGGACACCCGCTCCGGGTTCAGGAACCGCTCGAAGAGCAGGTCGAACTTGAGCGGGTCCACGTTGGTGATGCCGAGCGAGTAGGCGACCAGCGAGCCGGCGGCGGAGCCACGGCCAGGCCCGACCGGAATTCCCCGGGCCCGGGCGGCGGCGATGAAGTCCTGGACGATGAGAAAGTACCCGCCGTAGCCGGCCGTATTGATAACGCCAAGCTCGTATTCCATGCGCTCCCGGACCGGCGAGGGTAGCGGCACGCCATACCGCAACGCGGCGCCCTTCTCGGTCAGCTCGCGCAGCAGGCTTTCGTCGTCCTGGTATTCGGCGGGGCGGGGGAACTGGGGCAGGAAGTACCGCTTCTCGAAATCGAATTCGCAGAGGTCGGCGATTGCCTGGGTGTTGCTGACCGCGTCGGCCTGATCGGGAAACAACGCCCGCATCTCGGCTTCGGACTTGACGTAGGACTCCTGGCCGGTAAAGCGAAACCGCTTGGGGTCGTCCAGGTCGGTGCCGGTGCCGATCGCGAGGAGAACGTCATGCGCCTCGGCGTCTTCCCGTTTGAGATAGTGCGCGTCGTTGGTGGCGACCACGCCGAGCCCCAGCTCGGCGCCCAGCCGGAGCATGCCCTCGGTGACAATTGATTCTTCCGGAATGCCGTGCTGCTGGATCTCCAGCCAGAAATTCCGGCTGCCGAAGGTCTGGGCGAACCACTGGGCCGACTTCTTCGCCTCCTCGTAGTTCCCCTGGCGAAGCCAGAGGGAGATCTCGCCGGAGAGACAGGCGGCCAGGCAGACGATGCCCTCGGAGTGCGTCGCCAGCACTTCCTTGTCGATCCGGGGCCGGCGATAGAACCCCTCGGTGAACCCGATCGACGACAGGCGGATGAGATTCTTGTATCCGGTCTTATTCTGGGCCAGCAGGACAAGGTGGCTGTACGCCGCCGGAGCCCAGGAGGGCTTGGCCTGGACGGTGCGCGGGCCAAATGCGAGGTAGGCTTCGAACCCCAGGATGGGGCGGATTTTCTGCGTCTTGGCCTGCTCGTAAAAGGACCAGGCCGCATGGAGGTTCCCGTGGTCGGTAACGGCCAGGCTATCCATCCCCAGCTTCTTGACGTGACCCACCAGCTCGGGAATCCGGTTGGCCCCGTCGAGCAGGGAAAACTCGCTATGGGTGTGGAGATGGACGAAAGCCATGCCTTACAGGAAATATGGGAATATGGGAATATGGGATTGGGGAACAGCTTCGGCTAGGGAACGGACCATTCCCAGAATCCCAGAATCCCGGAGTCCCACAGTCGATTGCGATTAAGCTTACCGGCCCCGAGAGTGATTGTCAAAACCTATTGCCATTGCTTATTTTAGGGCACTTCCAGCTTCCCAATCTGCGTGAGGTCCCCGTGCAGTGCCGCCAGCAGATTCTTCTGCGTTCAACCATCGCCGGAATCGGGCTGCTCGGGGCCTGCAGCAGCGGTGCTGACGGCCCGACTCCGATCGACCCAGGGGTCTCCTGCAGCGCCTCCACACCGGTCAACCTGGCGGTCGGCGAGTCCGTCATTCTCGATGCCACGGTGGCCAAGGGGTGCATCAGGCTTCCGGCGGCTGGAGCCGGCGGTGCCACGCACCTGGTGGTCGCCTACTCGGGCGCCGGCCAGGTAACGCGTAACGGCGTTTCCGGTCCTTATGCCCTGGGTGGGCTGCAGGTCGCCAATCCGGCGGCGCCGGCGTTTGCCTCCGGGTTTTCGGGCGTGGCCGAGGCCAGTCCGGCCGGCCGGTTCCACGCGATGCTGAGAGAGCGGGAGTCGGAGCTGGCGCTGGAACCAGGCCGCCGGCTCGCCACACCGCGCGCACCCCAGGTACCGCCGGTCTTCGATGACCAGCGCACGTTCAAGGTGTGCGCCGACCAGCATTGCAACGGGTTCGTCAACGTGATCGCGACCGCCAAGTTCGTGGGGCCGCGGGGAGCGATTTTCATCGACAACACGGTGCCGCCCAACGGACTCACCCAGGAGGACATCGACAGTCTCGGTTCCCTCTTCGACGGGGCGTCGCCCAATATCTACGAGATCGACACCACGTCCTTCAGCCGCGAGTCCGACCTGGACGGCAACGGGGTCGTGATCGTCCTGCTCACCGACCAGGTGAACACGATATCCGGCACCTGTCCCAACGGCTCCATCATCCTGGGCTATTTCTTCGGGCTCGACCTCATCTCAGACCCGAACTCCAACCACGGCGAAATTTTTTACGGGCTGGTCCCCAATCCCACCGCGGCGCACTGCAACATCACCAAGGCCCAGGTCTTCCGGCTGCTTCCGCCGGTGCTGGCGCACGAGTTTCAGCACATGATCAGCTTCAACCAGCACGTGCTGATCCGGGGCGGGCCCAGCGAGGTGACCTGGCTGAACGAAGGGATGTCGCACTTCGCGGAGGAAGTCGCCGGGCGGGCGCTGTCGGACACGCGCTGCCCCGGGTTCGCCACCTGTCTACGGCAGTTTACCGACGAGGGCGATCTTTCGAACGGATTCTTCTATCTCAAGACCCCCGAGGACTTTTTCCTGGTGTCTCCCGGCTCGTCCTTTGGCCGGCTGGAGGAGCGGGGAGCCTCGTGGCTCTTCGTGCGCTGGCTCGCCGACCATTTCGCCGGCGACACGTTGCTGGGTACCAGCCTGACTCGTTCCCTCGAGATGACAACGCTCACCGGCAGCGGCAACGTCGCCTCGGTGACCGGGCAGCCTTTCAAGCAGCTGGTGGGCGAGTGGCAGCTGGCCAACTATACCGAGTCCCTTGCCGGCTTTACCGGCACCAATGGCCGGCTGAGGTATCGCACCTGGGACCTCGCGGCGGCCTTTGCGGCGGCCTCTGGTGGCCAGCCCTACCCGCTGGTGCCCGATGTGACCACCGGGACCTATTCCAGGCTGGGGACACTTCGTGGCGGCTCGGGCCGCCACGTTCTGGTCAGCCAGGCCGCCAACGCCGGCCCGATTGATCTCCAGCTGAAGGGCGACAACAAGTTCGCCACCCTGGTTCCCACATTCGCAGTCGTGCGCACCCAATAGGGGTGCCCCTGAGAGCCGCCCGCATCCGATGGCAGTGGCTGCTGGCCGGTCTCCCGGGCATCGCGATCTGTCCCTGCCTGGCCCAGCAGTCGCCGCGGCCACCGCTGGTCCTGAGCCTCCCGGGCTCGGTTCGCCAGGCCGGCCTGGCCGGAGCCGGCACCGCGCTCATCGGCGATGCCGGCTCGGTCTTCAGTAACCCGGCGGGCCTCGCCCCTATCAAGTACCTCAGCGTCGAAGGCGGTTTCTCCCTCTATCCCGATGGCACCAGGCAGGGAAGCGCATCGGCCGGTCTCCGGCTCGGGCCGATGCATGTGGGCGGTGGCGGCAGCTATCTCCAGTTCAACGATTCCGCGTCGGTGCGGTCGAACCTGATGTGGGTTGGGACCCTCGGCTATCGCTTCGGCCTGATCTCGCTGGGCAGCTCCGCCAAGTACGTCGCCAGCGAGGATTCCAGCGGGCACGTGGACCGGGGTTTTACCCAGGATATCGGTGTCGCGATGGCGTTGTTCGACATTTCGTCGATCGGGTTCAGCGTGCAGAACGTGGGAAACCACCGGCTTTCCGAGGTTTCGCTCACGCTGCCGACGACGTATCGCCTCGGGTTCATGCTCAACTTCACCGACCCACAGACCACCGCCCGGCTGCTGGGAACCATCGAGACCATCTGGACCCGGGACGAAGACCGGCGCACGGTGCTGGGATTCGAGGCCGGTCTCGTCGTCAGTGGCGTGGGCCTGGTCGTCCGGGTGGGCCATGGCGGGCAGCCACCCGCGAGTGGCCAGTCCAAGTGGACCTATGGGGGCGGCGTACTGCTGGGCCGGCTTCGATTCGACTACGC
>JBDTTZ010000144.1:0-11000 GCA_040008015.1 Gemmatimonadota bacterium | reverse complement strand
GTCCTGCCGACCAGGTATTTCTCCCGTCAGCTCTACTTTTTCCGCGACCTGCTAAGGGTATTCCAGAAATCGGGCGTATACGCTGTGGAGTCCGCGTGGCCGGCCGCGAGACCCGGAGCTCGGCTTCTACCCGGCGGGTGAATGCGGAATCTGGATCCGGCCGGGGTGGAATACTCCACCAGTCCAACGCGGGATCGTAGAGATTCGCGATGTCCCGCGCCAGGCCGATGGCATCCGAGCCGGACGTCTGCTCCAGGTTAGTCAGCACCACGACCACCACGCTGTCCTCGGGGACCAGGAGCAGCGCGGTACCGGTTGATCCCTCATGCATGGCCATCCATCGCCCGTTGAAGGGCTCCAGGAACCAGCCGAGCCCCATCCCCAGATATGACACTCGCGTCGTCGCCCCCGACGCGAGCCTGCCGGGCGTCCACATGCTATCGCGCTCGGCCGGCGGCAGCAGGCTTCCGTCCTCCAGTGCCATGCCGTAACGGGCCAGATCCTCCGCCGTGGCGAGAATCCCGAAGTGCGAGACCAGGCCGAACTGATATGCCCGCTGGGCCGGCGCCGGTTTTCCCTGCAGGAGGACGTAACTCGGCACCCGGCCCATAGTCAGCTCGCGCTGGTGCAGTGTCGTGCTGTTCGTCATCCCCGCAGGGGTGAAGATCCGCTCTTTCAGAAACTGGCGATACGTCCGGCCGCTCACCTTCTCGATGATCTGCCCCAGCAGGAAGAAGCCCTGGTCGCTGTATTGGAATTTCTCCCCCGGCGGGGCGTCCACCGGCGTGGCTTCGGCCGTGCCCGCATCTGCGCGGTGGTGTCCTCCATGTAGAACCGGCCTTCGGGAGTGAACTCGAAGCGATCCCGGAGGCCGGCCGTGTGGGTCAACAGCTGCCGCACCGTGATCGCGCGCCACGCCCCGGGGACCGGGGCGAGGTAGCGCTCGATCGGCGCATCGAGGTCCACCTTGCCCTCGTGCGCGAGCTGGAGAATCCCCAGGGCCGTGAAGGTCTTGGTCACCGAGGCGATCAGGACGACCGACTGCGGGGTCATCGGTGCGTTGAGCTCGACACTCGCGACGCCGTAGGCTCGGCTCAGTACGATGCGCCCTCCCCGGGCCACCGCGATGGCGAGGCCGGGGATCTTGTGGTCGGCCATTGCCTCCGCCGCGAGGGTGTCCACGGCGAGGGCGAGCGTGTCCTGGACCGCGGGTGCGGACCCGAGAGCGAGCAGAAGAGCGATCATCATTCCCGTGGTTCTGAGCGGGTGCCCTTGCGCGGGGCGGGTTCCAGGGCAGACTAAAGGTAGATGAACCCCCGCTCACTCGCACTCCTCTTCCTTGCCGTTTGCGCGGCACCGATCGACCTGTCCGGCCAGCTCCAGGACGCCGGGCCGCTGGTCTGGCGCGCCGATGTCACCGGTGTGACCCGGTACTCCTGGCGCGGCATCCAGATGAACGAACGCTTCGCGCTCCAGCCGGACCTTGCCTTGGGCTATGCCCACAACGGCTACTCGGTCAGCGCCGGCGGGCGGGCCAGCGGCGACTCCAAGTTGGACGACCTGTTGCATGAATACTTTCAGGAGTTGGATGTGTGGGGGCAGGTCGCCGTGCGGCAGGGAGGTGTCACCGCGGCCCTCGGCGCCATGCGGTTCTGGTATCGAGTGCCATCGCTCGAGGCGGTCCACACCACCGAGGCATACGGCCTGTTCCGCTGGCAGACGGGACGCTGGGCCCCCGCGGTCCAGGCCTGGTCCGGAGTCCAGGGCGTGCATGGCGTTTACTTCGAGCCTTCGCTGACCCGCCATCACATCGCCAATCCCTTCGCCGGGCCCGGTGCCTCCCTGAGCAGCAAGCTCAGCGCCGGGTTCCAGCTGGGGGACCGGAACCCCGACTCGCCGCTTATCCCCGGTCCGGTCCGGACCGGACTCGCCTTTGTCGAGCTGGCCACGGTGCTTCGGGTGGCCCTCGACCTGGGACCCGTCACCCTGGTCTCGTCCTTCGGGCCCGCGCTTCGGTTCAACCGCGATCCCACCGCGAAACTTCAGCCCGATGGCTCGAGCGACAAGGTGCACTTGTCGTGGCCGCTCCAGATTGGCGTCGCGTTGCCGGGGCGGAACCGCCAATGACCAGGCGTCCCGCCGTTCTCGTCGGATCTCTGCTGCTTGCCGGGTGCGCTAACTGGCATTCGCAGCCGCTCCCGATGCCGGCGTCCCGTCCGGTCGCGCCGAGCCACACGCTGCGGGCCGGGTTCGCCCAGGTGGATATCACGCCCCCACCCGGAGTGGGGCTGGGGGGAACCGGTCCGGAGGATCGCCGCTCCACCGGGTACCGAACCCGGCTCTATGTCCGCGCCCTGGTGCTGGAGGACCCGACCGGCGAACGCATCGCGCTCGTCGTCGCCGACTTGCCGCACGTCTCCTCCAACCTGCACCGCCTCGCCGCGGACCAGTTACTGGATTCCACCGGCATCGGTGCCGACCGGCTCATCATCTCCGCCACGCATACCCACAGCAGCCTGGCCAATTTCTACGCCGAGCGGCAGTACAACGTCAATGTCTCCCGGGTGGTCGGCTACGATCCTCGGATTGTGGACTACCTGGTCCGGTCCATCGTCGAGGCCGTTGAGGCGGCGACCGCCTCGCTGCGGCCCGCGCTGGTCGCGGTTGGTGAGACGTCGATTCTCGGAGCCACCACCAACCGGAGCTTCGACGCCTTCTGCCTGAACCAGGAATACCAGCAGGACCCGATCTGTGATTCCCGAAACCTGGCGCCGGGACACGGGGTGGATACCACCCTGGTAATGATCCGGGTAGATGACCGTGATACCCGGAAGCCGATGGGCAGCTACAGCGTATTCGCCATCCACGGCACCGCGGTTCCCAGCCTCAACACGCTGCTCGACGGGGACGTGCACGTGCGGGTCGTCGCCGGGCTCACCGACCACGTGGGAAGCGGCACCGTGAACATCCTGGCCAACGGGACCGAGGGCGATGTCGCTCCCCTGGTCGAGCGCGACCAAAGCTGTGACCCGCCCCGGTTGGGCCTTTCCGAGCCGGTGCTGATGCCGCTCGGCCCCAGTGAGGAATTCGATTTTGTCGAACCAACCGCGGCGACATCCTCCCGTTGCGTGGCCACCGCCCTCGAGCGACTTGAGGTCCCCGTGTCGCTGATCACCCAGGCCGCCGCGCGCCTGTTCGACGACCTGGCCGGTTCGCTGCGAGATGACCTGCCCATCCGCCGCGCGTTCACCACGGTATGGCTGCCGGGCACCGATGGTCTCTGCATCGAGCCGGTAGAGGGGTCGTCTACCTCTCCCGGCGCCGAAGCCATGACCACCCGGGTCGAAGGATGGGACTGGGTCCTGTTTCCCCTGATTCGATTGGCGGCGATGGAAGGCGGGGCAGCGATCAAGCCGGTGTCGGGGGAATGTCAATCACCCAAGCGCACGCTGCTGGGACTGCTCCAGGGTCCCTTCGTGGTCGGCGAGCACGGGCTGCCGGAGACGGCGCAGCTGACCGTGGTGAGAATTGGCGACGCGCTCTTTGCCTCGGTGCCGGCAGAGATCACCACTGCGCTCGGCCGCCACATGAAATCGGCCATGGCGCGAAGCGCCTCCGGCTGGACGCCGCGCTACCTCGCCGTCATCGGACTGGCCGACGGTTTCCTCCAATACGTCACGACCGAGGCGGAGTACCAGCGCCAGGACTACGAGGGCGGATCCAATCTGTACGGTCCGAACACCGGGGCGTTCCTGGTCCGGCGGCTGGGGGACCTGGCGGCACGAATTCCCGGGTCGGACAGGGTGGCGTCGCCGCCGGTGGAGATCGGACCGATCACCGCGTATCCTGGTCCGCCGTCGTCCATCATGGCGTCACCGACAGCGGGTCCCGAGGTGGTGAAGGACCTCGGAGTCACGCTGGTGTGCGAAGCAGGCCGGCTCGGCGGCCACTGGCTCGACCTGGCTCCGGGACGGTTGTTTCCCCGGCAGCAATCGCTGCTGGAGTTGTGGCAGGAGACGGCGCCAGCAAGCTGGGCCCGGGTGGCGCGAGACGGGGACGGCCAGCTCGAGGTGCAGCTCGGTGGCAACAGGAAGGGCCGCGGATTCGAATGGACGACGACCTGGCGGGGCGTTCCCGGCGGGCACCAATACCGGCTGGTGCGGGTAGGGGATGATTCGGCAGGCGATCGGGTAAGCAACGAGGTGTTGTGTCCGTGAGGGTATTTCGATCCCTCGGCTAAAGCCGGGGCTCGGCTCTCTATTTGTCGCCAAAGCGACTCGTTGTACGGGGTATGTTGTGGCGTCGCTTCAGCGACAATCGTGCTGCCGAGCCTCTGCTTTAGCAGAAGGGCTCCTGCGACCTCATCTCGCTGAACCTCCCATTGCCTGGCATCCAGAATGGCGGCGATATCGCCACTCCATCCGGGTATCGCTTCCTGGGGATGATGGTTCGGCTGATGATGCAGGTAGGCCATGACGCTGTCGACAGCCCGAGTACTCACGCTCTCCATCGAATACCCCTTGCTCCATCGGAGCGCCTGGGGTTCCGGAAGTCCCAGTTGTCGGGTGACCAGCAGCGCGCTGCCGCCTTTGATCCGTTGCAGGAGTCGGGGAACTGCTGTGGTGGGATGCAATCGGACCAGCAGATGACATGGGTCTGGACCATTCCAATGCCGAGAACTGCCGCCTTCTCCTGTTCCGCGACGTTCCGGATCAGGGGACATAGCTTGTCGGCAATGGTGGCGTCGATGAGCCGGCGTCGGTTGCGGGTGGTCCAGACGCAGTGGACATAGATTCGATGGCGCATGGTGAATACTGCTTGGAATGGACTGGAACCCGGTAACCATTTTCCCGCACCCGTTGATGATTCCAATGCAAACGATCGCAGGTCGCTTTAGCGACAATTCACAGCCGAGCTCCGGCTTTAGCCGTGGGATCGGTAGCCCTTCGGCTGAAGCCGAGGCTCGGCACACGTTTGTCGCGAAAGCGACCGTCATATCGGTCAGCTGCCTTCTCCTCGCCACCTGCCGCGCCCATCCGGACCCTGATGCCCCGCTCATCCGGGTAGTGTCGCATGACTACGGCTACGACATGCCCGCGCGGTTTCCCGCCGGACTGATCCATCTCCGGCTGGTGAACCGGGGCCCCGACATCCATGAGGCCATGGTCATCCGATTCAACGCCGCCGGCTCGGCCGCCGGCTACGTGGACAGCGTGCGCGCCGACGTCGATTTCCCCGCCTTTGCCGAGGACATGGTGGGGCCGCTCTCACCGCGGCGGGCGATTCCAGCGACTCCTACATGCGGCTGGCGCCGGGTCACTATGCCATCGTCTGCTGGAAGGGGGATCACCTGAGCCGCGGGATGGCCCGGGACTTCGTCGTGGAGGCCGACTCCACCGGGAGCGAGGCTCTCCCCAGGGCCGATCTTACTATCCTGATGACCGAGTACGGCTATCAGTTCTCCGGCCCGGTTTCGGCCGGCCGCTACCTGATTGCGGTGGAAAACCACGGCGCGCAGCCTCACGAAGCGGACATCGTCCGGCTGGGCCCCGGGAAGACCGCGCGCGACTACATCGCCTGGCTGGATGCGGGTGAACCCGGACTGCCGCCGGCCGAGGTCGCCGGTGGGGCGGGGGACTTCATCGCGGGTCGCACCGTGTGGATGTCGGTCACCCTGGTACCGGGTCACTATCTCATCATTTGCCAGGTCCCCGACGCCGCCGATGGCAGGCCGCACTATCAGCGGGGAATGGTCCGGGAGTTCGAGGTGCGCTAAGGCGGCGACTGGCGCTGCCCTGTCCAGGTTCCTACCTTGTCCGTCAGCGGTCCCCCCAACTCAATCAGCCACAGTCCGTCTCAGGAGAGCGCTGTATGCCACTGCCCCTGATCCCAGCGCTGGTACTCACCATTGTTCCCGCCCTGGCCCCGAGCGATACCGTCCCACTGTATCCCGACCTGGGCGACCATCATCACGCCATCAGCACCACCGTTCCCCGCGCTCAGCAGTACTTCGATCAGGGGATGCGGCTGGTCTTTGGGTTCAATCACGGCGAGGCCATCCGGGCATTCGAGGAGGCCGGGCGGCTGGATCCCAGCTGCGCGATCTGCTACTGGGGTGCCGCGCTGGCCTATGGTCCCCACGTGAACGCCCCGATGGATTCCGCCTCCGGCGTCGCCGCGTGGCAGGACCTCCGCCGCGCGGTGGCACTTGCCCCCCACGCCTCGCCCGCCGAGCAGGCCTATATCCGGGCGCTCACGGCGCGCTATGCCGCCACCCCGCCGGCCGACCGGTCCTCGCTCGATTCAGCCTACGCCACCGCCATGGCCGCGCTGGTGCGCCAGTATCCCAACGACCTGGACGCCGCGACGCTCTACGCTGAAGCGCTGATGGATCTCCGCCCCTGGAATTACTGGCGGAAGGACGGCAGCCCCTATCCCGGCACCGATACCGTCCTCTCCCAGCTGGAGCGGGTCATGGCCGCCGATCCCGACCACCCCGGTGCCTGCCACTACTATATCCACGCGGTGGAAGCGGTTGCCCCGGAAAAGGCCGTGGCCTGTGCCGAGCGGCTGGCGGCGCTGATGCCCGGTGCGGGTCATATGGTCCACATGCCGGCGCACATCTACATCCGGGTCGGCCGCTGGAACGATGCGATCATGGCGAACGAGCACGCCGTGCACGCCGATGAGACCTACATCGCGGCCGAGCAGCCGTCCGGCATCTATCCCATCGGCTACTACCCCCACAACTATCACTTCCTCGCGTTTGCCTCAATCATGGCGGGCCGAAGTGCCGAGGCCATTGCCGCCGCGCACGGACTGGTCCGCAACGTCCCGGCCGACGTTGCCCGGCAGGTAAGCGTGATGGAGCAGATGCTGCCCTATGCGCATTTCACGCTGGTTACATTCGGAAAATGGGATGCTGTTCTCAACGAGCCGATGCCGCCCAGCGATCTTCGCATGGCGACCGGACTCGCTTTCTACGCGCGTGGCGTCGCCTTTGCCGCGAAGGGAGATTGGACCAACGCCCGGGCGGCCGCGGATAGCGTCAGGCTGATCTCGGAGGGAACCACGCCGGGAGATCAAGTCGCTATGACCACTGGCGAGGGGGAGAATAAGAAAGTCATCGATATCGCCATGCACTCGCTGCTGGGTGAGATCGCCGCCCGGCGCGGCAACCTGGCGGAAGCGGAAGGCCACTTCAAGGCTGCGACCGAGATCGAGGATTCGTTCAACTACACGGAGCCGCCCCAGTGGTACTACCCGGTTCGCCAGTCCCTCGGCCAGGTGCTTCTCAGGGCGGGGAAGGCCGCGGAAGCCGAGGCCGCATATCGCGCCGACCTGAAACGCTTCCCCGAGAACGGCTGGGACCTGTTTGGATTGGCGGCCAGTCTCCGGGCCCAGGGAAAGGTCGCCGAGGCGGCCGAGGTGGAAGCCCGGCTCGCCCGGGCCTGGTCCGAGGCCGACATAACACTGACAGGATCCCGATTCTGACCAATATTTGCGGGTTCCACTCGGCCAGTTCGGATGGTATCTTGGTGGTTGGCTCCGCAGGTCAGCCACCGTGAACCATCCTCGATCACAAATGTTGCCCGGGTGTGATGCTGACGCCGCACTATCTCATCGTCCATATCCCAGGACGTGGCCGCTTAACGCTCTCGGTTCCCGAGGGATTTGAGCGCGCCTTTCGGTTCGGCCGCATCTCCGATTCCGCCCTGGTATGGGACGCGGCGTCCGAGGTCTGGCTGCCGATTCTCGTCCATCCGGTGGTTGTAATACTGCGGGAATCGGCGCTGTCGGAAGCCTACGACTACGAGTTCGAGTTTCAGCCCATCCTGGAACCGTCGCCCCTCCTGGTGGAGCCGGCGACCGACCCTATCGAGCCGGTCCCCATCCCTATCGAGCCGCCCCCAGTCACGATCGAACCTGCACCGGTGGCCGAGCCTCAGCACCCCGGCGCGCTGCCCCTCATTGCCGTGGGTGAATGGGAGCGACACCTGGCAGAATTCTCCCGGCTGGTGGCCAGCTCCTCGGCCCAGGAGGAGCGACGGAAGTCGGGCCGGAGGAGCGGCGGCAGGCGGAGGGAATCGGCGATTTTCTTTTCCGGAGTGGCGGCGCCGATCCTGGATCCTCACGACAAGGCGCCGCCGGCGATGGCTCGCTTCCGGTTGGGAGTGCTCGCGGCGGCGCTGGTTCTGTTGACCGCGATGGGGATCGGCGGATGGCTCTGGTACCGGGCACCGAACTCGTCACCGTCCGCCGACCTCACCAGCCGGGCGCTTACTGCCCGCGAGCTGGACAGCCTGGCCCGGGCCAGCGCCGGCTCCAATACGCGGATCACCGCTCCCGGACCCCTCGCCGATCTCGAGGCGGCCCTGGAAAACGATCTCCGGCTCGACGAGGCGGTGATCTGGCAGCCGGCCATCGATTTCGGTTCGGCGGAGCAGGTGGTGCGGTCCTCCCGGAAACTGGATGCGGTGCGGAACAGCATCGGCCTCTACCGGCTTGGCGCCTGGCGAATCAGGGACAGCCTCAGCCCGGACGACCCCCGTATCGAGCCGTTCAATGAATCCGAGCGGATCGATGCCGTGCTGGGCGTGATGAATTCGGCCGTTGTCTTCCTCGACTCCATGGCAGGACACTACCGGGTGAGCGGCGACCTCATGGTGTTCGAACGGCCCGAGGACGCGGCGCGCTTCAACGCGATCTCCCAATTCGCCGACTCGCTGCTCCAGGCCCCGGTTGAGCTCGATTCCTTTCCCAACATCCGGGCTCCCCGCCGGATGATCACCCGCCTGCTGGCGACGCTTCCCTCCGCCGTCGCCGCTTCTCCCGCCCAGCCCTAAAGTTGTTGGGTCCCTGGTGGGGACAGCACCGCGCAGGTCTTGCGGCTTGCCATGCCGGCGGGGCGGTCATACACTCAACTACCCATGAGGTTGCCGCAAGACGTAGACGCCAGAGTCTCCGAGTTCGAGCCTCCCGAAAGTGATGTCCGCTTCCGAACCATGGCGGACACCGCCCCCGTTTTCATCTGGACTTCCGGTGCCGACAACAAGTGCGACTGGTTCAACGCGACCTGGCAGGCCTTTACCGGGCGCAGCCTGAAGCAGGAGATCGGCGACGGCTGGCGCAACGGAATTCACCCTGACGACCTCGCCCGCGTCGTCGAGATGGATTCCTCGGCCTTCCACGAGAGAGCGCCGTTCAAGGTCGAATACCGGCTGCGCCGCTACGACGGCGCCTATCGCTGGATCCTGGACACCGGGGTTCCCCGTTTCGCTCCGGACGGAAGCTTTGCCGGCTACATCGGAACCTCGCTCGACATCCATGATCGCCGGATGGCCGAGGAAGAGCTGAGCCGCAGCGAGCAGCAGTTCGTCTCCCTGGCCGAGAGTCTTCCCGACATGATCGCCCGCTACGACCGGGACGGCCGCTACCTCTACGTGAACAGCGCCACCGCGGCGCTGACCGGGAAGCCCGCCGACTTCTACGTGGGACGTTCCGTCCTCGAGGGTACTGGCCCGCCGGACCTGGTCCAGACCTGGTACCAGACCATCCGGGAGGTCTTTGCCACCGGGTCTCCCAGCTACATCGACTTTGAGCTCACGACCCGCGAAACCCTGCGCCGGTTCGAGGCGCGGTTCATCCCGGAGCGGGGCAGCGATGGCTCGGTGGCCTTCGTGATCAGCATCGCCCGGGACATCACCGCGAGCCGCCAGGCCGAAGAGCGGGCCCGCCAGACCGCGAAGATGGAGGCCATCGGACGACTCGCGGGTGGATTGGCCCATGACCTGAACAACCAGCTCCAGGCCGTGATCGGGTTCACCACCTTTCTGGATCGAGATCCGGGGCTGGGCGACCAGGGCCGCAGGGACCTGGGCGAGATCGACAAGGCGGCCGATCGGATGCGATCACTGGTCGCCCAGCTGCTCGCGTTCAGCCGGCAACAGGTGCTGTCGCCCGAAACCCTGGACCTGAATGCGGCCGTGATCGAGGCCCAGGCCCTGCTCCAGCGGTTGATCGGTGCCACCATCGATATGCAGCTGGAGCTGGAGCCCGGCCCCAAATGGACCCGGGTGGACCGCACCCAGTTGCTCCAGGTGTTGATGAACCTCACGATCAATGCGCGGGACGCGCTGCCCAGTGGTGGCCGGGTCATCCTCCGGACCCTGGCCCGCGAGTTGGAGCACGACCGGTCGGATCCAACTGGCAGTATCATCGCCGCGGGCCGCTACGTCGAGCTGCAGGTGGTGGATTCCGGCACTGGCATTCCGGCGGAACACCTGAGCCGGATCTTCGAGCCGTTCTTCACCACCAAGCCGGTGGGCAAGGGAACCGGGCTCGGCCTGGCCACGGTGCATGGCATCGTGGCGCAGAGCCGGGGGCATATCATGGTGGACAGCAGCCTGGGGAAGGGAACCACGTTCACGATCCTGTTGCCGGCGGCGGAAACGACTGACGTTACCGAGGAGGACAGCCCGCCGGCTGGCCGGCGCCGCCGTCCTTCGGGATGCATCCTGGTCGTGGAAGACGAAGAGGTGGTGCGGCAGGTCATCGTGCGAATTCTCCAGGAGGCCGGATATCAGACGCTGGAAGCGCGGAACGGGTTGGAAGCGCTGGATATCCTGAACCGGGATTTCGCCAGCATCACCCTGTTGCTGACCGATCTGATCATGCCGGTCATGACCGGTATCGAATTGACCCGCCGGCTGGCCGACATGGGCATGGAGATTCCAATCGTCTGGATGTCGGGCCACCCGTTGGAAGCGATTCCCGAAGCTCAGACGGGAGCGGAAACACTGCCCTTCATGCCCAAGCCGATCAATCCGGCGCAACTGGTAGACCTGGTGACTCGGCTCACCGCACCGGTCTAGTGCAAACCCCGGCGCCGCGCCCCGCTGGAATCTCGCCGTACTCTCGCCGATATTCTTTCAGTCCCCTGGCCCTGAACTCCTGACCCGAGCTTGCCCTGACCGATCACCTGCGGCTCCGTATTCCCG
>JBDTTZ010000143.1:0-10181 GCA_040008015.1 Gemmatimonadota bacterium | reverse complement strand
GGCAGCAGTTCGTCCAGGCGCGGCTGGGACAATTGCATCAGCGACTGAGCCAGCTGGGGGAGATGTCCAGCCATTCGCCGACCGATCGCGTCGGACTGGGTTCCAAGGTAACCGTCGTAGACCTGGCGACCAAGGAACAGGAGACGTTCGTCCTGGTGCTGGGCGAAATGGCCGATTTCGATCTAGGCCACATTTCGGTGGGCTCTCCCCTGGGCCGGGCGCTCAAGGATGGAAAAAGGGGAGACGAGGTGGATCTCCGGCTTCCCAACGGTGCCCGCCGGCTCCGCATCGTGGAGCTGTTGACGGTACACGACCAGACCAAAGTTTAGTGACAGGTGACAAGTAACAAGTGACAAGTAACAAGTAACAAGTGACAAGTGACAAGTAACAAGTGACGTGAAACGAATTGGAGTTGAGTGACGATTGAACAGCGACGAATGGCAACGACGCGACTTGTCACTTGTCACCTGTCACTTTCAGGTGAGCATGGATGATCGAGCGAAGCAGCTAACCGTTGTGGGCGACCGGGTCCTCATCACCCCTGAAGAAGGGGAGGAGCGGACCCGGGTCGGGCTCTACCTTCCGCCCACCGCGCTGGAATCGCAACAGGTCCAGAGCGGCGTGATCATCGCCACCGGGCCGGGCGACCCGGTCCCCGACCTGGCCAGTCTCGACGAAGAACCGTGGCGGATCGCCGAGCGGGAAACCCGGTACCGGCCGATGCAGGCCCGGGTGGGTGATCACGCGATCTTCTTCCGGAAGGCGGCGGTCGAAATCACCTTCGAAGGCCAGAAGTATCTCGTGGTTCCCCAGGCAGCCATCCTCGTCCTGATCCGCCCCGGCGTGTAGTTCCCCGCGCCGGAGATGCTCTCTCATGCCTCTTACTGATCCAGGCCGACCCTACCGGATCGGCATGTGGACCCTGCTCGCCCTGAGCCTGCCACTGCTCGCCCTGGCCGCGGCGGGACTCAAGGGATTCGTGTTACCGGCGGTGGGAGTGCTGGGCATCACCGGATTCTTTGCCTGTATCCTGACCGCCCTGCTGTTCGGACTGAAAGCCCGGCGGGCAACAATGGAAGGTCGAGCGCGCAACGCGGCGGGATCCATGCTGATCATGATGGCGGGGATGCTCAAGCAGCAGGATGACGCCACGCTGGAGGGTATCGCCGCGAAGGGCGGCCCCGCCGGCGAGGCGGCGGCGCTGCTGCTTCAAAACCGCAAAACCAAAGTGACAGGTGACAAGTGACAAGTGACAAGGAAGTGGACAGCGGGACGATACGGAGGGCGGGTATCTTTCAGAATCAGAATCGTATCCGTATCACTTGTTACTTGTTACTTGTTACTTGTCACCTGTCACCTGTCACCTGTTACCTGTCACCTGTCACCTGTCACCTGTCACTGATCTTGTGCTACTTCCTGTACCTCGCCACCCCGCTCACCCTGAGTGAAGTGCGCTCCATGCTGCCGAGCGGTCTTCGCGCCGATGCGGTCTCCAAGTCCGAACAGGGCATGCTGTTGCAGCATCACCCCGAGGCCCAGACGGTGGTGCAGATCGTGCGCGGCGCCTGCTCCTGCGACCTGGTGCGCGCCCGCAAACCGGTGACCCGGGAAGACGAAGCCCACCTCCGCACTCGCTATCGGCAACTGGGACTGCCCCGGGACCAGGTCATCGTCGCGCTGGAGAACCACCGCCGAGCGGTAGAGCAGCGCCCCCGGCCTGAGGGGTACTGGCCGGAGGCCATCAACGGATTTGTGCTTGAGCATGCCCGCAATGCGGGGCCCTCGCTCTACTTTCTCGGCTTCAGCTATCACGGCGCGCTGGAAATCCCCCGGCCTGTCGCGCCGCCCGTCGCCGTCGCTCCCGGCGAAATCTCGACGGCGCCCACGACCTGGCTGGTCGAGAACCAGCTCACCGTCGTTACCCGGCCACCCCGGACATAGCCATGTATGACGTCATCATTATCGGGGCGGGTCCCGCCGGGTTGAGCGCCGCGCTGTTGCTGGGCCGGTGCCGGCGGAATGTCCTGCTGACCGATGCGGGTGAACCACGGAACATCCACTCCTCCGCGGTGCACGGCTACCTCACCCGCGACGGGACCACTCCGGCGGAGTTTCTGGAGCTGGCCCGGGCGGACCTGGTCGGCTATTCCACTATCACCCTGAAGAATCGGACTGCGACCACCGCGCGCCGCATCGCCGGCGGCTTTGAAGTCTCCTTCCCCGACGGCACCGAGCGCTGCCGCAGGCTCCTGGTCACTACCGGCCTGGTGGACAATGTCCCGGCGCTGGAAGGAATCCAGGACATGTATGGCAGGAGCGTTCACCACTGCCCCTACTGCGATGGCTATCCATACCGGGATCAACCGATCGCCGTGTATGGGAAGGGTGCGCGGGTGAGCGGCCTGGCCATGACGCTGCGAACCTGGAGCACCCGGCTTCTCGTCTGCACCGACGGACCCGCAGAGATGGCGGCCAAGGACCGGGCGCTGCTGGAGCGCCATGGCTTTCCGATTCGGGAGGACCGGGTGCTGCGGCTGGAGGGCAGCAACGAACGGATCGAACGAGTCGTCTTCGCGGCCGGCGCGCCGTTCGAGTGTCGAGCCCTCTTCTTCAGCACTGGACAGCGGCAGCGCTCGGGCATTCCCGAGGCCCTGGGCTGCGAGGTCAGCGAGAAGGGTGTCGTACTCACCGGGCCCTCTGAAACGACCGGCGTGCCCGGACTCTTCGTTGCTGGTGATGCATCCAAGGCGACCCAATTCGTCATCGTGGCGGCGGCGGAAGGCGCCGAGGCGGCCTGTGCGATCGACCGATCGCTGGAAGAGGAAGACCGGACGCCCGCGTGATCGCACCGAACATTCGCGATTGGTTGCCCACAGAGGGGAAGCCAGCTTCGACGATCGCAATCGCCCATGGTTTCGGCGAGTACAGCGGATTGTATTCGGAGGTCGGGCAGGTCCTGGCCGATCACGGCTCGTGGGTGACCTGCCGGGACCTGAGAGGTCATGGACTCTCTCCCGGTCGGCAGGGCCACATTCAGGCCTGGTCCGACTATCGCGATGACGTCGCCGAGATGGTGGAACGGCTTCGACGGGGCGCCCCCGGGCTTCCGACCTTCCTGCTGGGGAACAGTATGGGGGGGCTTATCGCCGCCGACTATGCGATTCACTACCCCGAACAACTGCATGGCGCGATTCTCCTCGCCCCGGCGGTAGGAGAAATAGGAGTCCCCGCATTTCTCATGAAGCTGAGCCGGATTTTCTCGGGAATCTGGCCGACCTTTTCGCTGAAATCAGGCATCCAGCGTTCCCGGCTCACCCGGGATCCCGCCGCAATCGCCCGGCTGGACGCGGATCCCCTGGTGCACAGCCGGGGCACCGCCAGACTGGGAAGCGAAATGCTGGACGCCATTGCGAGAGTGAAGCAGGAGGCACCGGCACTCAAGGTTCCGGTGCTTCTCCTGCAAGGTGAGGCCGACCAGATCACCTCGCCCGATTCAAGCCGGGAGTTCTTTGCGAGCGTGGGCGCAGACGACAAGACGCTCAAGATCTACCCCGGCGCCTATCACAATCTCGTCATCGACCTTGTGAAGGATGAAGTGATGACGGATATCGATCGGTGGATCACTGAACAGCTTTCGTGATGGCCGTTTTACGGGCGGCGCACTCGAACCGGCGGGGCCGGCTCCGGCCGGAGCCGAACCGGTGAAGCCTGAAGCAGGCGCATTGCTTCCGCCACCGCGCGCTCCAGCTGCGGATCGTGACCCTGCAGGACCAACCTGGGTGTCTGCTCGACTTCGATGTCGGGAGCAATCCCTTCGTTCTCCACCGCCCACTTTCCTTCCAGGTCGAAGAACCCTCCGCGCGGTGCGGTGATCCCGCCACCGTCCACCAGGTCCGGCACATCCCAGATGCCCACCAGCCCACCCCAGGTTCGCTTGCCCACCAGCGGCCCGATCTTCATCTGGTGGAACATGTAGGGGAGCATGTCGCCGCCGGAGCCCGCCATTTCGTTGATCACCATGACCTTGGGGCCGAAGATTCCCGTCAGGGGCTCGGTCCACGGCCGCCGGTCGGCAACCGGATTGTTGAAGTATCCCCGAAGCGGACGAACCAGGAGATCCACGAAATAGTCAGCGATGGAACCGCCATGATTGAACCGTTCGTCCAGTACCACGCCTTCCCGGTTCTGCTGGGCGAAGTAATAGCGATTGAAATAGGTGTAGCCGTCCTCCGCGGTGTTGGGGAGCCAGACATACGCCAGCCGCCCACCGGAGAGCGAGTCCACCAGGCGGCGGTTGTCCTCCACCCAGGCCTGGGTGCGCAGCTGGTTGTCGCTGCCTACCGGCACCACGGTGACGGTCCAGGAGCCCTCGCGTGTGGGTTTGTCATTGAGCCGCAGCACAGTTTGTTTGCCGGCCAGCCCCTCGAACGCCGCATAAGCATTGGTCGGCGCCTTGAGGTCGGTACCATTCACCTCGATGATGTAATCACCGGTGCGGGCTTTGACTCCGGGGGCCCGGAGCGGCGCGTGCAGCCCGGGATTCCATTCCTCTCCGTTGTAGATCCTGGTGATTCGGTAGCGGCCGCCCGCTTCGGTGAGATCGGCGCCGAGGAGGCCCACGTTGGCGGTGTCTACCGGTGGAAGATCACCGCCGCCGGTGAACGTATGTCCCAACGTCAGCTCGCCACCCAGCAGATCGAGCAGGTAGGTGAGGTCGGCGCGGTGACCGACCGATTCGAGCCATGGACTGTACATCTGATCGACCGCATTCCAGTCGGCGCCGTTCAGGTTGGGGACATAGAGATAATCCCGCTCGAAGCGCCACGCTTCATGCCAGATCTGACGCCACTCGGCGCGCGGATCCACATGCATCGGCAACGAGACCTGGATCTTCCCATCGCCGACTTTCGCGCCCGGGTCGGTGCTCACAATCCCCCAGGTGTCGTCCGAACGGTACAGCAGCTTCTTGCCGTCGCGGCTGGTGCTGAAGAGCGAGATCCCGCGCAGGAACTCGTCGGCCTTCCGTTTCTTGAGATCATACCGGTGAAGGGTTGCACCGGGCTGGTTCTCCACCTCTTCAGTGACGAAGAGAACTCCGGGAAGCGCCGCGGAGAGCGCCGAGTAGGAGCGGACCGGCATGCCAAGGTCGAGGACTCGCTGACCCAGGCCCTCGAAGTCGATTCGAACGGTGACTTTCGAAGGCACCGAATCGGTCTTGGTGGTGGTGGAGTCCCGGGGCGGAGTCGAATCCTGCCGGGCCGCTTTCTCCTCATCACTCTCGGGAAGCAGCGGCGACGGTGTGTCGTTGGCGAGCACCGCCAGATAGACCGCCCGCCGCACATGTCTATCGTTGGCACTCAGGTCGAGCCATCCGCTGCTCAGGCCGTAATCGGTACTGGCCAGGAAGTAGAGGTATTTGCCGCTCGCGTCCCAGGCGGGAGTACCGGCGTCGGACAGTCCGTCGGTGATCTGGCGGACCTTTCGCTCCGGTACCGAGTACACCATGAGGGCGCGGAACTGCGTCGTCAGCCGCTTGGCATAAGCAATCCAGCGCGAATCGGGCGACCAGACCGGCAGGAGTGTTCGTTCCGGGTGGGCGTAGTTGTCTCCGTCCACTCGAGTCGCCTGGCCGGATACGACGTCGACCATCCAGAGATTGCGACCGGCATCGGTAAAGGCGAGATATTTCCCGTCGGGCGACCAGGCGGGGTCATAATAAAACGTCGGCTTGTCGAGCCGGATCTCACGCGGCGGCTGGAGGCCGTCCTGGGAACCGATCATCAGGCGATACTCGCCGTCGGCGTCGGAGAACCAGGCGACCTGCCGCCCGTCCGGAGACCAGACCGGAGCCCGGTCCGCGGCACCCGGGCTATGGGTGAGATTGCGGACATCACCCTTTTCGGCGGGAACCGTGAAGATTTCACCCCGGGCCTCGATCAAGGCCCTGGCGCCCGATGGTGAAAGCGAGACGGCCGTGGCCAGCGGAGCGACATCGGTCCACCGCGGCTCCGCCCAGGGCAGATCACCCCGCACATTGATGACCAGCTGCCGGTCCTGGCTGGTTGCGGGATCGAAGAGATGGAGATAGCCCGCCTGCTCGTACACCACGACTCCGCCGCCGGCGCCCAGCGTCTTGACGTCGAAATCCTTATAGTGGGTGACCTGGGTGAGTCGCTGGGCGCCGGTGTCGTAGCTCCAGACGTTCCCGGCATAGTCACGATCGGAAATGAAGTAGATGGTGTTGCCCACCCAGGCCGGCCAGGTGTCCTTGCTTCCTTCCCAGGGCACCGCCGTGGTGGTCGAATCGGCGAGGTGGAATACCTGGATCGGCCGGTTCTGGCCACCGCGGTAGTTCCGCCACTCGATATCCCACTGCGCCACCTCTTCGTAGACGACCTGGCGGCCATCGGAGGAGAGGGCAGCATGGTTCACCGAAGTCAACGGAAGTTGGTGTTCAAAGCCACCGGTAACCGGAACCGTCCACAGTTGCAGCCGGTCGAGTCGCGGATTCTGCCGCCCCGAGGCAAAGACGACCGACGTTCCATCCGGAGTCCAGCCCCGCACCAGGTCGGCGCCCGGATGCCAGGTCAGCCGCCGCGGCGCCCCCCCCTGCACGCTGACCACATACACGTCCGGATTCCCCGAATAACCGCCGCTGAATGCGATCCACTGGCCATCAGGCGAGAATGCGGGATCGGATTCGATGCCGGGATAGCTGGTGAGCCGCCGGGCGTCGCCACCCTCCCGGCCCACTACCCAGATGTCGCCGGCATACGAAAAGGCGATTTGAGTGGTGCTGACCGTGGGTTGGCGAAGGAGACGAGTGCCTTGCGCCGATAGCGTTGAGGAAAGGATGATGGACAGCAGAACAGCCGTCACTGATGGGCGGAATGACCGGCGCATTGTTTTGTAAGGGGAAAGAGGTGCTACATGCTACCCTTCGACGGCGAATCGCGCTAGGTCAACAATACAGAGATCCCTATCGCCTGCGCCCGAACAAACGGAGAATCATCAGGAACAGGTTGATGAAATCCAGATACAGCGCCAGCGCTCCCACGATGGCGTAGGAAGACACGCTGGGTCCTTCAGCCTGGAGGGCCATCCCCTTGAGCCGCTGGGCATCATACATCGTGAGCCCGGTGAACACGACGACGCCACAGATCGAGATGATGAACTGCAGCATGTCATTCTGCCAGAACAAGCCCACGACCGAAGCAATCACCACCCCGATGAGTCCCATGAACGCGAACTGACCGACTCCGGCGAGGCTTCGCTTGGTGACCGTTCCGTAAACCGCCAGCGCGCCAAACATGGCGGACGTGGTGATGAAGGCGTTGGCGACGGACGCGCCGGTATAGGCCAGCAGGATGACCGAGAGGGTCAGCCCGTTGAGGCCGGAGTACACCATGAAGAGCGCGCCGGCCGTGACCGGGGCCAGCCGGCTGACCCGGGCCGAGAGATACCACACCAGTCCCAGCTCACCGAACACGAGAACATAGAATACCAGCCGGTTCCCCACCACCGCCTGGATCATGGCCGGCGACCCGGCCGTCATAAGCGCCACGACCGCGGTAAACCCCAGCCCCAGAAACATCCATCCGTAGACCTTGCGCAGGAAGGCGGTAACCCGCTCCGCCTGGGCATCGGCGCCAATGGTTGGCGAGCTGGTCGTTGAGAACGGATTCGACATTGGGGCTATCCTGAGAGGGGGGCACCATCTTATCACGAAAACACGAAAAAGGGAAAGCACGAATCAAACTGCCGCAACAGGCCGCTGCCGCTTGCGTCGCCACACCCACACTCCGACACCCAGCAGACCTACCGGCAGCCACACACCGCTCGCCGCGATCAGCCCCGCCACCAGGTTCACGAAGTTCCGCCACGCCTGGAGGGCCGCATCCACGATGACGTTGGATCCCGGGTGTCCCACCACCGGAGCCGGCTCGGAAACCGTCACGCTGAGCGTGCTCGTCGCAGTCCGGGTGCGCAGGAAGCGAAGCCTGCCTTCATAGCGGTCGATCTCTTCCCGCACCCGGGCCAGCTCCCGCTCCACCGCGAGCACGTCGTCCAGTTTGCCGGTCCGAGTCGCCAGCAGGCTGACCAGCCGCTCCTCCAGCCGGTGCGCGTTGGCCATCCGCGCGTTCACGTCTACGTATTCCTCGCCCACATCCTCCGCCGTCGTCGTCGAAGACCGGAGCTTGCCGATACCGCGGAGTCCGCTCATAGCCTGGTCGTAGTTGGCCGAGGGGATCTTGATCTCCAGGGTGGCGGCGTGCTGCTGCCCCTCGCCGGACTGAATGGTGGTGTTGGCGATGAAGCCTCCGACCCGAAGGGCCATCGCGTGCACCGCGGTAATCGCGGCGTCGAGCGAATCCACGTCGATCCACGCCTGGCCGGTGCGGATGATCATAGAGAGGGAGACGGAGTCCCGCACCCGGCTCAGGTTGAACTCATTGGTCGAGCTGGCGGGCGAGGTGCGCGCGAAGCCGGTGCCAATCAGGCCAGCCTCGGCGACCGGCGCGGGCGCCGCCTGGTCGTAGTGTGCCTGGGTAGAAATATCGGATGTTGCGGAGTCCTTCGCGGCAGGGGAATTCATGTCGCAGGAAAGGCTCAGGCCGGCCATCAGGATCATCAGGGTCAGTCGGGTCCGCCGGGACATGGTTCCTCCTGGTTCGGGTAGGGCGGAACGACAAGGATGCGCGTGGGGGATGGAGTTGCACCTAGGCCGCTCCCCTGAACCGCCGCGAAGCCCACTCGCAGAGCAAGGCCGCCATTACCACCAGCAACACGATCCATGAAAGCGAGCCGCGGCGACTCGCACCTGGTTTCACCCCCGTGGGCGATCCCAACGCCTGGTACAGCGAGGCGAGCGGGGCGGGATCAGCCGCCACTTCCCATTCAGTAACCGGCACATAGGCAACCGCCGCAACATTGGCGGCCCACCACGCCCGGTGCGAAGCCACCGCATTTTCATCTCCCTGCATTCGCCAGCGCCAGGTCTCCCCAAGGCCCAGGGCCAGGACCCGTCCACTGCCCACTCGGCGCGCGGCTGCAACGAGGTGCCCGCTCACTCGTTCCAGTGCGACGGCATTCGTCCCCAGGGGCGACAGGTCCTGAACAGGAAGATCCATGCGGGTAATCATCCGTTCCACCGGGAGGCCGGAGTGAGTGACCGTGCGGCCCGGTCCAGCAGGCAGCAGGTCGCGAAATGTCCTGAGACTCACGGCATCGGCTCCGAGAATCAGCCCCCCACCGGAGTACACGTACCGGCTGATCGCGCCGGATTGGCTTGCCGCAGTCGAGTCCAGCACAATGACCGCGGAATAGAGCGCCGTATCTATCGCGGCTGGAGTACCCGCCACCACCGTGAGCCGCGGCGCCACTACGAGTCGCGCATCCACTACCCAACCTCGCTCCGTCAGCGCCGCCACCACGAACTTGGATTCCCAGCCGGCCGCACCCAACACCAGGACCCGGCGCAGTGAATCGCCCACGGTGACGGCCGCGGAAGCGGACTGATCGGGGTTGAGGCTGCCGGTGATCAGCCCTTCCGCGGCTGGCACCAGGGTCGTTGCGCCCACTCGCCCCAGGCGGAGGCTGTCGAGACGCCCCAGCCGGTCGCGCAACGCGATCGTGCGGTCGGGCGCGCCTCCCGCGCGCACCAGCACGCCAGCCGCCGGGTCGCGCCGCGGCTCTGCTTCCAGCGCGAGCGCCGCCAATCGGTTCCCCGTCCAGGTGACATGAGTGCCCGCGCGCCGGAGAGCGGCCAGCCAGTCCCGCGTTGGGGGATCCGGTGCGGCGGCAAACGCCACGCTGAGTGAATCCGCCGGAGGTTTGAGAGACCACTCTCGCAGCGCTGTCGGCAAACTGTTTCCCTCAACCGTCACTCGACCGGCCGGCCGTCGGGGAATGAAAGTCCCGGCAAGGAGCCAGGCCAGGCCCGCAAAGGCGGCAACCCGGAGCAGCAGCTCCAGGATGCGACGGTCAGCGGGTAAGCGCATACACCACCAGGTTGACCGCGAATCGGGTATTGTCGACCGAATTGAAGCGCTTCGTCTCCGGGTGATAGTTCCACTCCGAGCTGTAGTCCTTGCTGCTGTAGAGCACCGCGATCCGGCCGTCCTGTTGCACCGCCTGCAGGTGCTTGTGCACCAGGTTGTCACCCCAGCCATTCAGTTCGT
>JBDTTZ010000142.1:0-4256 GCA_040008015.1 Gemmatimonadota bacterium | reverse complement strand
CTGCGGACGCAGCTCGTCGTACATCGTCAGCACTCGCTCTTCCACCAGGTTGTGGATCATAGCACCGCCAGCTGTGGCCTCTGAACCGAGGCTGTGAAGGTGGAGCCCGTGGTTCCCGTCAGGGTAATCTGATGGTACTCACCAATCGTGTCGGCCGGAAGGTCCACCAGGGCCAGGAAATTGGTCCGGGTCCTGGCCAGGAGCAGGTCGCCGCGCCGCGCCGGCCGTTCCACCAAGGCCTCGTGCGTGGAGCCGACCCGGGCCAGGTTTTTCCGCCGGACGTTCTGCCGGACCACGCCGATCAGCCGTTCCAGCCGCTCCCCTGCGACGGCATCGCTCACATGATCGTTGAGCCGCACGGCAGGGGTGCCCTCCCGCACCGAGTACTTGAAGGTGTAGGCGTCGTCAAAATCGGCCGCCCCCACCAGCGACAGGGTCTCGGCGAATTGCTCCTCCGTCTCTCCCGGAAACCCGACGATGATATCGGTCGACAGCGTGATCCCGGGAATCGCGGCCCGCAATTCGGCCACGACCTCCAGGTACCGCTCCCGGGTGTAGCGGCGCAGCATCCGCTTCAGCACGGCGTTGGAACCGCTTTGCGCCGGCAGGTGCACGTGCTCGCACACCGCGGGCGTGGTAGCCATCGTCTCGATCACCCGGGGAGTGAAGTCGGTCGGGTAAGGACTGGTGAAACGGATCCGCCGTATGCCATCTACCGCTCCAACCGCCTTCAATAAATCTGCGAAATCTGCGGTCCCGTCGTGATAACTGTTGACCGTCTGGCCCAGCAGCGTCACTTCGCTGACTCCCTGCTCCACCAGGGCTCGCACTTCGCGCACCGCGTCGTCCAGTTTACGGCTGCGCTCGGGTCCCCGTGTCATCGGAACGACGCAGAACGTGCACCTAAAATCGCAGCCCCGCTGGACGGTGACGAACGCGGTGGCGGCGACATCCCGTACCGATGGCACGTCCTCGTAGTGCTCCCAGTTTCTGAATTCGGTGTCGCTGATCCGCTGGCCGGCCTGGGCCATGCCGAGCAAGGCTGGGAGGTTCCGGTATCCATCGGGGCCGACCACCATGTCCACCCGGGGCACCCGTTCCAGCAACGCCGGCCCCAGTCGCTGGGCCATGCATCCCACGACACCCAGGACGACGCCACTCCGGGTGTAGCGCTGCAGCTCCCCCACCCGGCCGATGACCCGCTGCTCGGCATTATCTCGCACGGCGCAGGTATTCACCAGGATGACATCGGCCCCTTCCGGCTGTTCGGTGCGGGCATAGCCGGCACCGGCCAGGACGCCGAACATGGTCTCGGTGTCCGCCACGTTCATCTGGCAGCCGTAGGTCTCGATGTAGACGCGCTTCATTGCGGGAAACATAAGCCGACCAGGAAGATTGTGGGATTGGGGGATTTTGGGATTGGGGGATTTGGGATTGTGTGATTTGGGATGAGACGGAATGTGTAGCGATGCGGGACAACCACCTTCAATCCCCCAATTCTTCTATCCCCCAATTCCACAATCCCTACGGTTGGCTCAATGCGGGGCGGACCGAGAGGCCGATCACCAGCAGCCACGCCCGCTCCTTGTAGTCCGACCCTGCACTCCGCCAGGTGCGCTCCAGCGCGACATCGAGGCCGCCCCGTTGCCCGGCGAACCGGATCCCGCTTCCGAGACTGATGCCCATCTCGTGCGGCTGATCGTTCACGCCCTCGAGCAGGAACGGCAGCCTGGCGTAGCGAATCCCGATCCGTATCGGGCGGCGCCAGGGGCGCTTGGGATCGGGGACGAACTCGGCCCCACCGCTCAGCTCGAGCGTGTTCCTGGCGCCGGCACCACCCTGGGCCACCAGGTCATCATTCGCGCCCGACCAGGAGCGATACATCACCTGGCTCGACAGGCTCAGGCTCGGTGTCGGGACGAACTGGAGCGCGGCCCCCACCGTATAGGGAAGATCCACAGAGCTGCTGCGGGAGGAGTCGCGATCCACATCGACCTTCGAGTCGGTCCGCAGGATCGAGGCCAGCCGGAGGTTCGGCGACGCCCGGTACACCGCGCCGATCCCGATGCCAAAACCGGCAAACGAAAGCTCGGAGCTCTGGCTGGCTGGCAGATACGAAGTATCGGAGAACACCCGGGTCTGGTCCAGCCGGTTTACTCCGGTGATGACGTGAAACGCGGCCCCGACATCAAGAGTGCCGGTAAGCCCGTAACTCGTGCCCACGGCGATGTCGTTGAGTCCGCCCCGGGAGGTGAGCGTGTCGGTGACATCCACCGGGACCCCGCGGATGACCTCCGAGTGAGTCGAGACGACTTCGAAATCACGCGAGGCGTAGTTCGAGAAGCTCACACCCAGTCCGACCCGGCTGCCCCGTATCGGTCCCGCGATACCGAAGAGAGGGAACTGTGACGTCTGGATCTTGTCGTTGCCGGCGGGGGTCTCCACCGTCCGCCGTTCGGGGATCAGCTCGAACCCTACCGAGAGCGTCCGGGTGGACGCGATACTGGCGGGGTTGTCCCGCGACTCATAATCAAAGAGGCCGGTTGACCCCCCCAGCCCCCACGCGTAGGCGGACACGCCTCGGCCGGGAATCCCCAACCCCCGGACCCCGAAGATGGATCCCTGGGCATGGGCGGCCGGTGCCACTCCGACAATCGCGAGAACCAGCAAGGCGTAGCGCACTCAGAACCTCTGGAACGGAAACTTCTCGTAGTAGGTAATCCGCAGCCGCGGCCCGCCGGAAGCGGATCGGGTGGACTTGAACACCGGTTCGGTGAACGTAGCGGCTTCCGGCCCGATCGCGACAAAGATCACCGGAGGCAAGCCATTCTTCGTCTGCCAGAGTCGAACCAGCCGGGTCACGTCCACTTCGACGGTGTCGGTTGTCCCGTTTTCCAGGGTCAGCAGTCCGATGCTGTTTCCCCCGCTGATCAGCGGAGACTTGGCGCCGAGGTCTCCGATGACTCCGATGACCTGGAGGGTTGCCGGGTCGTTGGGCAATCCCAGGATGGCCGAGTTGGGGGTCAGCTCCAGCGTGGCCCGGAGAATGGTGACCGAATCCCGAATGTTGCGCGGCAGGTCGAACTTCAACCGGGCCCGCGCGGAAGGCCCGCCGCCAATCGCGAGAAGCGTGTTGTCCGGCGGCGGCGGGTTCTGGGTCACGAACGATGTGAACGAAGGAAACCGGTTGATCACCTGTTTCTTCAGCGTCGAATCGGTGACGTTGTTGGCGGTGACGAAGGTGGTAAACCGGGGCGATCCCGTCGCCGCGATACTCGCGATCCGGGCTCCGGTCGGCGCATTGGCTTCCAGCGCGATGGCGATGGCGATCTTGCCGCTATCCTGGGCGGGGATCAGCACCTGGGCCAGCTGGGGCCCGGTCAGCACCGACTGAATCAGGCCGGCCTTGATGCTGTCCGGGACGAAAATCGTGTCCAGCACATTGGCCGGCACCAGGCTGGGTGCGATGTCGGCGAAAGTGGTGGTGGTGTCGATATTGATCGGCAGCCGGTAAATCAAGAACCGGAGAGAATCCACCAGGGTATCGCGCGCCTGCAGGGTCAGACCGAACACTACGGAATCGACGACATAGCTCCGGGTGCTGTCGCCGACCGTGATCGAGTCCGGCCGCGGCAGGAAGAGCACGATCCCCCGATCCTCGGAGACGGGCAGGCCGTTGCTGATCCGCAGCGAGATCCCCAGTCCGGCGCGCACGTAGCCGACAAACGAGGAGTCCATGCTGTCGCGGGCGGGGAGCACGGTCTCCAGCACCGGCGGCTGGCCCCCGGGACAGATCGCGGGACAATCGACCGGGGCGTTCAGGTCGTCGCGGCAGGCGACGGCGAGAAAGGCTCCCAAGGTCAGAAGGAATGCCAGCCCCCAGCGCTTCCGGCCCCATCGACGTTCATCCATATCAGTCAAAGCTTCCGATTCCTCTCTCAATTGGCCCACACCTCTCCCAGGAACGAGGTCCCCGCCGCCAGCGGGGCGGCGCCCAGGAACTCGGCCACCGTTTGTCCCACATCGGCAAAGGTGCGCCGCGACCCAAGCGGAACAGCGCGAACCCGGGGACCGTACACCAGGAGCGGCACCACCTCGCGGGAATGATCGGTGGAGGGGGTGGTGGGATCGTTGCCGTGATCCGCGGTAAAGATAACCATGTCGTCCTCGCGCACCGCGGCCAGCAGCTCGGGAAGAACATGGTCGAGATCCCGGAGCCCCTGGTAGAACCCCGCGGTATCGTTCCGGTGTCCCCA
>JBDTTZ010000141.1:0-1716 GCA_040008015.1 Gemmatimonadota bacterium | reverse complement strand
GGAATCTCCGCTCCACCTCGTGGGTGACCCAGCCCAGCGCCTGGGCATAGCACTCCGCCGCGGCCGCGTGTTTTCCCAGCCGGCGTAACAGGTCCGCCTTCGCGGCGGGCAGCAGGTGATATCCCCGCAACACCCCACGCGCTTCCAGCGCAAGCACCCGGCGCAGCCCCTGCGCCGGGCCGTCCACCATCGCGACCGCGACGGCGTGATTCAGCTCGATGACGGGCGAAGGATGCAGCCGGAGCAGCACGCCATAGAGCGCCGCGATCTGGGGCCAGTCGGTCGCGGCGGCGGATGCGGCCCGGGAGTGCAACGCCGCGATCGCCGCCTGCAGCGCGTAGTACCCTGCCCTTCCCTCCCGCAGCACCGACTCGACCAGTGCCGATCCTTCTTCGATACGCCCGGAATCCCACCGGCTCCGGTCCTGTTCCTCCAGCAGGACGATCTCTCCGCCGGGTGTCATGCGAGCCTCGCGCCGGGCATCATGCAGGAGCATGAGGGCCAGCAAGGCGCCAGCCGAATTGCTTCGGCGCAGAGCTCCCGGCGAATCAAGGTGTCACCCGAGGTGGCCGAATAGCCCTCGGTGAAGACCAGGTAGATCACCGTCAGGACGGAATCCAGCCGCTCGGCCAGCTGCTCGGCGGGAGGCACCTGGTAAGGGATGCCGGCCCGGCGGATCTTGGCCTTGGCCCGCACCAGTCGCTGCGCCATGGCCGCCAGGGGGACCAGGAAGGCGCGGCTGATCTCTTCGGTTGTCAGGCCGCAGATGGTCCGGAGGGTCAGGGCGGTCTGGATCTCGGGGGAAAGCGCGGGATGACAGCAGGTGAAGATGAGGCGGAGCCGGTCGTCGGAGACGGCTTCCGGGTCGAGACCGGATGGGTGGGCGGCCGCCCCGGCTTCGGCGATCAGATCCTCGGTCTTTTTCGCGAACCTCGCCTCGCGGCGCAACCGGTCGATGGTCTTGAAACGCCCGGCGCTCACCAGCCAGGCGCGCGGATTGGCGGGGACGCCCAGCGAGGGCCACCGCTCCACCGCCGCCGCAAAGGCATCCTGAAGCGCCTCCTCGGCGAGATCAAAATCACCGAGGAGGCGTATCAGGGTCGCCAGCACTCGAGTGGATTCATCCCGATAAATCTGCTCGATGTCGCGAGAGTCCAGCGTCACCGACGCGCTTGAACCGCGCGATCGGCCTCCGCCCCTGTCGGCATCTTTTCCATCGGCATGATGGGCCGGACTTCGACACTGCCGACCCGGGCGGACGGAATCCGGGCCGCGATCTGGAGCGCCTGGTCCAGGTCCTTGGCTTCGACCCAGTAGAACCCGCCCAGCTGTTCGCGGGTCTCGGCAAAGGGTCCGTCGGTGATCTGGGTCTTGCCGTCGCGCACCCGAACCGTGGTGGCGGTGGTAGTCGGCTGCAGTGGCTCACCGGCCTTGTAGTTGCCGCTCTTCACGATGCTGTCGGTAAACGCATTGTACTCCCCCATCCATTCGCCCATGACCTCGGGGCTCAGCTTGTCCCACTCCTCCTCGTTGGAATAGATCAGCAACATGTACTGCATGGTGCCTCCTCGTTCGGGTCGAAGTATCCTGTGGACAAGCTATAGTCGAACTGGGAGGGGCGGAATCGACATGAACGACATTGAAGGAATTGAGGGGATTGAAGGAATTGAGGGAATTGAAGTTAGCGAGCCTCCAATCCCCTCAATCCCCTCAATC
>JBDTTZ010000140.1:0-3859 GCA_040008015.1 Gemmatimonadota bacterium | reverse complement strand
GTGAAGATGGGCCGGATGAGCGCGATCAAGGTGATGGGCAAGGGGATGAGCCACGACCCGGAAGCGATCTCCCGCTTCAACCGGGAAGCCGCCAACGCCAGCAAGATCAATCACCCCAATTGCTGCGCGGTATATGACTTCGGCGAGACCGAAGACGGCACCATCTATCTCGCCATGGAGTTCATCGAGGGGCAGACCCTCTCCAGCCTGCTCAAGGAGACCGGTCCGCTGCCGCTCAAGCGCGCGGCCGACATCCTGCGCCAGTGCGGCGACGCGCTGGCCGCCGCGCAGGAGCTGGCCATCGTGCATCGCGATCTGAAGCCCGACAACATCATGATCGTGAGCCAGCGGGGGAAAGACATCGTAAAGGTGGTGGACTTCGGCATCGCCAAGGCGGCGGAGTCGGAGAGCGGGCAGAAGGTGACCAAGACCGGGCTGGTGGTCGGCACCCCGGAGTACATGAGTCCGGAGCAGCTCTCGGGCGACAAGCTGGACGGCCGGAGCGACATCTACTCCCTGGCCCTGGTATTCTACCGCATGATCACCGGTGCCCTGCCCTTCGTCGCGGACACCGCGCAAGAAACGATGATCAAGCGGCTCACCGACGAGCCGATGCCGCTGCTCCAGGCCAAGCCGGATGGCAATTTCCCGGCCGCGCTTCAGCCGGTGATGGACAGAGCGCTGGCCCGCTACCCCAACGATCGCTACACCACCGCCAGCGCATTCGCCAACGATGTGAGCCGGATCGCCGGCGCGTTGAGTGCCACGGCGGCGCACACCGCGGCGGATACCGAAGCCAAGACCCAGGTGGTGCGGCCGAGCGAGATGAAGACTTCGGCCACCAAGGCGCCGCCGCCCACCCGGGTGGTGTCGCCCAATAAATCGAAACTGAGCCCGGTGGCGATCGGCGTGGGCGTGGTGGTGCTGGCGCTGGGAGGCGGAGCGTACGCGATGAAGGGTTCGCTCTTCGGTTCCAAGGGCAATTTGCCGGCCGATTCGACGAGGATACGAGACAGTATTCAGCAGCTTTCCAAAGTGGACACCCCGAGCGTGGACACCAGTAAGACCGTCGACACGTCCAGGAGCCATGTCGGAGGCACCACCACCAATCCCGGCCCGGGGACACGGAATCCGCCGCCGCGGGATACTTCGAAGACCGTCGTTCCGACCAACCCACCGGTTGATGTCGCGGCGCTGGAGGCACAGGTCGGCAAGTTCATCGATGATATTGAATTCACCGACGATGCCGCGAAGCGGGCTGAGGCTTCACGGGTCGGCCGGGATGTGTATGCGCGGAGAGAACTCCCCATCAAGCTGCGGGCCGAAGCTGCGTTCATCGTCGGCCAGGTCCTGATCAAGGAAGCGGAAACCAACGAGAGCAGGCGGCCGGAAGCAAGAACGTGGGTGCAGCGCGCAGTTGACCTCGACCGACGTCCAACGTGGGTTTCAATCCTACAGGGGATCTGATCTAACGTGCCCAACGGCCCAATGCGCGTATCCGTCTTCGGCAAGACCGACCTCGGCCGCACCCGCGACCACAACGAGGACACCTTCCTCGTGGTCGATCTCTCGACCGGTAACGCCAGCCTCCAGCCCGAGGTGCGTGACCATGTCGTGGGCGCCAAGGGCTCGCTGCTCATGGTGGCCGACGGCATGGGTGGCGCCGCGGCCGGCGAGGTGGCCAGCGCGATGGCCGCCGAGGTGATCTACACCCACCTCAAGGAAACCTGGATCCTGGACACCGAGGCGACGCCGCAGCGCTTCGCCTTCCGGCTCAAGGAAGCGGTGGAACGGGCCAACGCGAAGATCCACCAGCATTCCAAGGACCACCCGGAAGTCCGCGGCATGGGCACCACGGTCACCGCCGTCGGCATCCTCGGCCAGGAGCTGTACCTGGCCCAGGTGGGGGATAGCCGGGCCTATCTCATCCGTGATGGCGGCGCGATTCAGCTCACCAAGGACCAGTCCCTCATGCAGCGGCTGGTGGAAGCCGGCGAGCTGACCGAGGAGGAAGCCGAGCAGAGCGAGCGGCGCAATATCATCCTCCAGGCCCTGGGCCCCGAGCCCCGGGTGAAGGTGGATCTCACTTACCAGCCGCTTTCGAAGAACGACACCATCGTGATCTGCTCCGACGGGCTGTCGGGCCAGGTGAAGAAGGACGAGATCGCCGACCTGGTGGTGAAGTATCCCGACCTGATGACGCTGTGCTCCAAGCTGATCGATACCGCCAACAGCCGGGGTGGGCCGGACAACATCACGGCCGTGGCCGCGCGGTTCGAGGGGGACGGGCTCGCCGATGCCGCCACCGGCGACAACGCGGGCTACCAGGTCTATCCGCTCCAGGACGGCGAGGCGACGACGGAACCGGTGCCGATCTATACCGGCAGCCCGGCGCCGGTATCGCGCAAGCACCAGAAGAAGCTACTGATCCTCACGGTGCTGGGGGCAATCATTCTGCTGGCAGCATTCTTCCTGCTCCGCAAATAGATTGAGGATTGAAGATGCAATCCTCAATCTTCAATCCTCAATTATGAAGATCCAATTCACCTTCCTGGGCGGCGCGCGCGCCGGTCAGAGCGAGACCTTCAGCGAGCCCTTCGTCCAGATTGGCCGCCACCCGCAGTGCGACCTCCGCTTCGACGCCGATCGCGATCTCGATGTCTCCAGCCGGCACGCCTCGGTGCAGATGAAGGCCGAGATGTACACCCTGCGTGACCTCGGCAGCACCAATGGCACCTTCGTCAACGGCAAGCGGCTCTCGGCCGACCACGTCCTGGTGAACGGGGACGTGATCCAATTCGGCAAGTCGGGCCCCAAGCTCGAGGTGAACATCGTCCGGGACGAGCGCCCCGGCCCCAGGGCCGCGGAGGGCCCCTCGGCGATGAAGGCCGAGGTGAAGCCTATACTGCCAACAGCGAGCACGCCGGAAAAGACCAAGCCGGAGAAGGGCGTTCGCCGCTCTCCCACCGGTGGCGGCGGCACCGCCGTGCGGGTGAAGGCCGAGGTGGCGCGGCAGACCGCGAGCCTCCGGCGCACCACCATTATCCTGCTGGCGTTGCTGATAGTGCTGGCGGGGGCCTACGTGCTGCAGAGCGTCACGGCGTCCCGCCGGATCAAGACGGAACAGAACAAACTGCTGGGCATGGTGGACAGCCTCTCGCACGCGCTGCTCCAGGTGCAGACCAGTTCGGTCACGCTCCAGGCCGCGCTCGATTCCGCCCAGGCCGAAACCACCCAGCTCAAGGCGCGGATCGGACAGGGCGGCAGCGCCGATGAGCTGGCCGTGCTGCGGTCCCAACTGAGCGTCGCGATGAGACGGCAGCAGAGCATCTCCAGCGCGGCGTCCATCGATGCCGGGCCGATCAATCGCGTCAACAAGGACGCGGTGGCGGTCGTCCTGGTCGAGTTCGCCGACGGAACCCGGCGGACCGGATCCGGCTTCGCGGTCGAGAGCGATGGCCAGTCATCGCTGCTGATCACCAACCGCCACGTGGTGACCGGGGAGGATGGGTCGCTGCCGACCAGGGTGGGCGTGGTGTTCAACGGCTCGAAGCAGAACTTCCGGGCGGAGGTGGTCACGGTGGCGACGGCGGAAGCGGCCGACCTGGCGCTCATCCGGGTGGTCCTCCGCGGGGGCACGCCGGTGGTGGGATCCATCGCGCCGAGCAAGGACCCCGAGGCCGGAGATCCGGTGGTGATGATCGGCTTCCCCCTGGGCCTCGACATGGAGATGGGCGGCGACTGGCAGACCGTCGGCGTCTCGACGACGCTGACCACCGGCTCGATCTCCAAGACGCTCAGCGAGCGATTGCTGATCCTCGGCTACGGCGCGCCCGGCATGAGCGGCAGCCCGGTCTTC
>JBDTTZ010000139.1:0-2068 GCA_040008015.1 Gemmatimonadota bacterium | reverse complement strand
GTCAGATCGCTGAGGGCGCTATCGACCTGCTTGAAGTAGGAGATGATCTCCCGCTTCACCGCCTCCCGCTCGGCCGCATTGGTCACCCGGTCGAGCCGGTCGGAAAGCTCCTGGTAGCGCGCCTTGAGCGCGGGAACCGTCACCGTAACGACGACAGGATCGGTCATGACTTCTTCGCTCGCTTGCCGGACGGGGCCCCTGCCCCGGCAGTCGGTGCGACGGTCGCGGTGTCGAGCAGGGCGATTCGCTCGGTGGCATTCAGCAGCTTGCCGGCCTGCAGCATAACGATGGTCCGACCGGGACGGGAGATGATGCCGGCGATATAGTCGGCGGCCAGCCCGCGGACCATGGGCGGCGGCGGAGTGATGGTAGTCGAATCCACCCGGGTGACTTCCAGGACCTGGTCCACCAGTACACCTACCTTTTGATCGTCGAGCCTCAAGATCATGATGCGGACCTCCTCGGCAAGCCCGGCAGGTACTTCCAGCCGCTTGCGCAGGTCCACGACGGGGACGACGCTGTCGCCATACTGGACCACGCCCTCGAGAAAAGCGGGTGCGCTGGGGAGGGTCGCGGGCTTCTCATAGCGGAGAATACGCTCGATCTGGAAAATATCGATGGCAAACTCCTGAGGCCCCACCCTGAAAATGACTACCTGGATTTCGTCAGCCGCCGTCAAGGATCTCCTCCGGAATGGAAAGCCGCTCGTTCAACGCGGCGAGATCGAGCAGGGGCACCAGTCCCTCGGGACGCCGCACCACCGAGCTCGCCCAGGCCAGGTACTCGCCGGGCGGCACCGGCAGGAGGTCCCCATCCACAATCGCTTCGGCATCGTCCACCAGCAGGCAGCAATATCGGCCGCCCATCTGAAGGATGACGGCGGTGAGCTCGTCGCCCCCGGCGCCCTCGACCAGGGTACGCAGACTCAACACCGGCATCAACCGGCCGCGGCTGCTGGTGACACCCCGGCAGGCCGGATCGTTCGCAGGGACCGGATGAATCGTCCCCACTGATTCCACGGCGATCACGTTGCCGATCGGAAGGCCGAGCCGGCGCTCACCCAGGCGGACCATGAGAAAGCCGGACGCGCCGATCATCGGTTCCCGAGGGTGGGCAGCAGTTCTCCGACCCGTCCAGCGATCCGCTGCAGTGACAGCACCTGGTCCGCTCCACCCGCCTGCAGCGCGGCGTTGGGCATTCCGTACACCGTGGACGTCGACCGATCCTGGGCGATGCCGAACCCACCAGCATCGTGCAGCGCCCTGAGCCCCGCCGCGCCGTCGCGTCCCAGGCCGGTGAGCACGACCCCAACGGCGGCGGCGCCAAAGGTCTGAGCGACAGAATAGAAGAGGGGATCGGCGGCGGGCCGGACACCCCAGAGTGATGGACCCTGGTCCAGCGCGATCACCGGGCCGGCGCTGCCCGACTCAACTCTCATATGATAATCGCCCGGCGCGATGTACGCGGTGTCCGCGGTCAGCGGGGCGTGGTTCCAGGCTTCCTTCACCGTGAGCTGGCTCTGGGAATTGAGCCGCTCGGCTAATCCCCGGGTGAACGCAGCCGGCATGTGCTGCACGATGACAACCGCGGTGCCCAGTCCCCGGCTGAGCCGGGGAACGATCTCGGCGAGTGCCCGCGGCCCGCCGGTCGATGCGGCAATGGCCAGGCAGCGCTGGGCATTGGGGCCGTCAGCGGCGGCCGCTGTTGAGCCGCGCAGCGGCCGGGCCAGAACCGGAATCCGGGAGACATCGGCCTGCAGCGCGGCATGGAGCGCCGCGAGCACCCGGGGACCCAGCCGATTCAACCCCTCCCTGCTGGGTTTCTCCTCCTTGGCCACGATCTCGACCGCGCCGAGTTCGAGGGCGCGAATGGCACTGGCGCTTCCCGCACCGGCATACGCGCTGAACACCACGATAGGGCGCGGCATCTCGGACATGATGTACCCGATCGCCCCCGCACCATCCAGCTCGGGCATCTCGAGGTCCATGGTGATGAGGTCGGGCATGTACTGGTGCACCTTCTGCAATCCGTCCAGCCCGTTGCGCGCGGTCGCCACGACCACGAACTC
>JBDTTZ010000138.1:0-5963 GCA_040008015.1 Gemmatimonadota bacterium | reverse complement strand
TTCATCATCCGGCCGAACATCTTGGGGAACCAGAAGTAGGTGCCGGCGAAGATCCCGAACATCGCCGCGACCCCCATCACGAAGTGAAAGTGCCCCACCACGAAGTAGGTTCCGTGGAGATAGGTATCGATGGAGGGCTGGGCCAGGAAGAAACCGCTGATGCCGCCGCTCACGAACACCGAAATGAATCCGAGGCAGAACAAGGCCGGCGTGGTCAGCCGGAGCCGGGCGCCGTACACGGTGCCGATCCAGAGCAGGGTGATGATGGTGGCCGGGATGGTGATCACCAGCGTCGGGACCGAGAACAGGGTCGCGGAGAGCGGGTTCATCCCGCTCAGGAACATGTGATGTCCCCAGACCGTGTAACTCAGGAAGCCGATCGCGATGAGGCAGGCGATCATCACTCTCGGCCCCAACAGCGGTTTCCGCGCGAAGGCGGGTAGTATATGGGAGACGATGCCGAATCCCGGCAGGATCGCGATGTACACCTCGGGATGCCCGAAGAACCAGAACAGGTGCTGCCAGAGCAGCGGAGATCCGCCGGCATGGGGCTGCAGCCGGTCGCTGACGACCAGTCCGCCCGGAATGAAGAAGCTGGTACCTGCCACCCGGTCCAGGATGAGCAGGACGCAGGCCGGCAGCAGCACCGAAAAGGCGATCAGGCCGATCACCGACGTGATGAACCAGGCCCAGGTGGAGAACGGCAGCCGGGAGAACGTCATGCCCCGGGTGCGGAGGTCGAGTGTGGTCGCGATGAAATTGAGGGAGCCCAGCAGCTGCCCGATACAGAAGATTCCGATGGAGACCGCCCACAGCGTCTGCCCCAGGCCCTGCCCCGGACCGGCGTCCTTGCCCAGCGCGCTCAACGGCGCGTACGCGGTCCAGCCGGAAATCGGGGGCCCCTCGGGAACGAAAAAGGCGGCGAGCAGCACCAGCAGCGCCAGGCACGTCACCCAGAACGACATCATGTTGAAGCGGGGAAAAGCCATGTCTTCCGCGCCAACCTGGATCGGCAGCATGAAGTTGCCGAACCCGGCGAAGGGCGCCGTCGTCAGCACGAAGAACACCATGATCGTGCCGTGCATCGTCATGAGGGAGAGGTACAGCTCCGGGGTCATGATGCCGCCCGCCGCCGCGTTGGGCGCGATCGCCCCCAGCCCGGGGACCGGCGTGGTCGGGAACCCCAGGTGGAACCGCATCAGCCAGGACAGCACCATCCCGATCACCACCGCGAGCAGTGCCAGGTCGAGATACTGCTTCCCGATTACCTTGTGATCGAGGCTGAACACATGCCGCCGGAGGAAACTCGCCGGCGGCGAGTGCTTCAGCAGCGCGACTCTATCAGCGGTTTCCCGGCGAAATACCGGCGGGAGAGCCGGAGTTTCGGGCATGGCCTGCCTTCCAGTTAATGCATCGCGTAAGACCCCGTTTCACCATCTCACCTCTCACTGCTGACTGCTCGCCTAGAATGGCGCGTTGTCCGCCAGCCACCTGGTGAAATCATCGGGGGACAGCACCTCGAGGTAGGCTCGCATATTGAAGTGCCCCAGTCCACAGAGCTGGGTACAGACAATCTCCTTCCTCGCCAGCCGGGTCGCCGTAAACTGGAGCGGAATCACCAGGCCGGGCACGAAGTCCTGTTGGATTCGGAGCTCGGGCACGAAGAAGGCATGACTCACATCCTTGGAATGCAGCGTCAGCAGGACCGGGGTATTGACCGGGATCACCAGCGAGGCCGCCACCACGTCGTCGCGCGCGGTGGAATCGTTGGCCGGGTCGAGGCCGAAGAAATTGCTTTCCGCGTCGTTGATGAGCTCGGGATGCACCGCGCCGAAGACGCCGTCGGGCCCGGCGTACCGGAAGTAATAGGCAAATTGCTCGGCGATCACGTCAACCTTGAGCGCGGCCGGGTCTGGCTTGGAGAGGAAAATTCCGCCCCACACCCGGGTCCCCACCAGCGAGAGCACCAGGATCTCGATCCCGACCAGCACGGTGGCGATGATCACCATGGGGGTGGACCCGCCCGGGAACGTCTTGATCGGCCGGGCATCTCCCCGGTCCCGGAAGCGCCAGACGAACGCGGCGAGGACCAGCTGGGCGGCGACGAACAGCACGCCGGAGGCCAGCATCGTCTCCATCAGCTGGTGATCGATGCCGATGCCAAGAACGGAGATGTCCGGTGGAAGCCACCAGATGCGAGCGATGAAGATGCCGGCGGAAATGACGGTGATAACCGCCAGCACAACGGCGAACAGCTTGCCCACGACGCTCTACCTCCGGGCTATGTCCGAGCCAGCGGGCTCAGTACGGCAATGCCTTGAAAACGAAGTTCGCGGCGGCGGTCCCGGTGGCGGTCACCTCGATCTCCTGGTTCAGCGTGCCAAACTTCTCGTGCCACGCCGTGACCGTGTACTTGCCCGGCGGCAGCCCGGCGATCGTGAATTTCCCGTCGTTCCCCGTCACATCACGATGCGAGGTGGACAGCACCACGAAGTACCCATGCATCCAGGGATGGATGTTGCATTTGACGGGGATGAACTCGGCCCGGTCGTAGCTCGCCTTGATCGGCGGGGCGCCCGGGGGCTGCGACTTGTTCCACTCCGGGTTGGTCTGCGCCAGCGGATGGATGTTATGCGACGTCTGGTCGTCGTTGTAGACCTCCAGGGCCTGGCCTACCTGCATGACGAGAACGTGGGGCAGGTACTCGCAACCCCTCTGGTCGTAGCGGGCCACCGCCGTGGGCGCCGTGGAAGCCTGATCGCCCGCCGAGATGTACACCACCACGTTCTGAACCGCGTTGCCGGGACCGGCGACGATGGTTTCGTTCATGACCGGCGTGGTATGCTGGGCCGCGCAGGTGGGTTCCTTGGACATGTCGATCGGCCGCATCCGGGGAGGCGTGCCGGTGAAGGTGACCGTTCCGCTGATTGAGCCCGCGGCGGTTTCCGGCCGGACCCGCGCCCCGGTGAGGGGCGTGGCCAGGGCCAAGACGGCGAGTGAAGCAACGAGTTTGTGGCGCATGGGAAGCCGTTTGTCAGGGTATGGATGCTTGGTTCATTGTCCGCCGATCGGCTTGAGCTCCGAAGCATGGGCGGGAAGCCAGGCCTGCCAGAGCGCGGCTTCCGGCGAAGACATCGGTTGCAGGGTTCGCAGGAAGTGGACCAGGTCCCAGGCGTCGTTGGGCTGAATGTTGTCGGCAAACGAAGGCATCGGCGTGCCGTCCAGCCCGGTCATGAAGACCCGGTACAGGTCCGCGTTGCTGTCCCCACACTTGAAACGGGATCCGCTGGCGAAATTGTAGGGCCGGATCGGGTTGTCCTTGCTGTCGGTGAGCGTCGGAGCGGAAGGACCATCCCCGTGCCCGGCGCCCCCATGACACTTCCAGCACTCCAGCGATTGGAAGAGCTGTCTCCCGTGAAGAATACTCTCCATGCTCACCGGGGTCTCCGGGGGAACCGTAATCGGGGTGCCGGCGCCCTGGGACCAGCGCGGAGAGAAGGTCTTGATGTAGGCCACCACGTTCGCCCGGGCTTGCCGGGTCAGCGGCTCCCAGGAGGGCATGTTGGTGGTAATGAACCCCTGGGAGACCGAGCGGTACAGGTCATCATCCGTGGGCAGGGTGCCGGTGGGCGTCGAGCGGCACTTGAACGTGGCGGCGGTGAAATCCCGGGGCCGGGGATCGATCCACTGCGCGTTCTCCCCGGCTCCGTCACCCGCCTGGCCATGGCATCCCACACAGTACCGGCGGTATTCCCGGGCGCCCGCCGCCGCGTTGCCGGTGACGCTCCCCACGTGGGAGACGGCCTGCGCTTGCGCGACCACGACGCCGGTGGCTGACAACAGCAGGCCAAACCCTGCCGCGCAGGCCCTCAAGAAGGTGCGATGCATTCGGGCCTCCTGGTCAGAAGTCAAAGTCGAAAGCGATGAGCAGGCTGGTGCTCTTCACCGGGGTTGTGGGCGTGAGCGGGTCGCCCCCGACCCCGTCTTCGCTCAACGGCATCATCCCGATCGTCTTGGTAAAAGAGACTTCACCCACCATGGCCAGCCCGGCCCGGCTGAACATGATCGGATACCACCGGTACCCGAAGGTGAAGGCGTCGATGTTGCCCTGGTTACTCGGCGTCGCCGCCAACGCCTGCTGGGACATCCGGATCATCTCGCTGCGCTGGGTGAAAACCAGCTGGGGACTGACATAGTAGTGCAGTTCGAGCAGCCCGCTGTTCCAGGTAGCGTCCCGGGTCCCGCCCGCGAGGTCCTTGTTGTCCGAGGCGTGCATGAACAGCGGGATCAACTCGAGGCTGCCCAGGAAAAAATCGCCCACCGCGCCGACCCGGTAGAACGACTTGTTATCGGTGCCGGTGCCGGGAACCGGCTCGCCGCCTACCGTCTCGAACGAGGTCGGCCGGTGACCGAGGTAACCGTACAGCCCCACCCGCGAGAGCCCGAGATTCCCCATGTCAAAGGCCTGGCTCGCGGCAAACATGCCGTCATAGCTCTTGCCCTCGGGTAGCCCGGGAACCCCATCGGTGCCGCTCAGGACGGCAAAGGTCAGCCGGGTATAGCTGTTGTCCGAATGGCCCTGCCACTCGGCGCCGATCTGGTTGTTGCCCATCCCGAAGCTGGTGCCGTCCCCCGGCGCCACGAAGTGGTAGCTCTGGTAGAAGGCGCCGTTGCTGGAGAGCATCATGCCCCGCTTTTCCGAGAGCATGTTGTCCATCTCGAACTTTCCGATTTTCAGATTGGCCCAGGTCGAGCGGAAGAGATTGTCGAAACGGACGAAAGCAGCCTCGAGCCCCACGCCTTCTCCGTCGGCGATGGTCGGGACGAACCCGAAGGTAATGTCCTTGTACAACGTCCCCAGCATCAGGAGGTCGGCGCCCGAGATGTCGAAGCCCGATTGGGTGATGGTCTTCTCCACCGTACCTCCCAACCCGTCATCCACCGGCTGGTTGGTGGTGCGCTCCATCCGCCATCCTGGCGTGGTGCGGATCGCGAAGGGGATATAGGAAGGATTGACCCAGATGGGTGAGTCGCGGTCGTTGCCGAGCTGGTAGCCCCGGTCCTTGAAGCGCTGCCCGAAGCCATTGAGCTCCGGCCAGGCGGTGTGACAGGCGGAGCAGGCCAGGTTGTACTTCCGGGCGAAGGCAGGAATCGCGGCGCTGGAGTGAACATCGGCCCTCAAGGCCCCCGGCATCGAGATCGCGCCCCCCGCGGCGGCCACATATGCCTCGTACCTGCCGCGCTCGAGGCCGGCGCCGCCGGAAGCGGCCGCCAGGTTCGGAACCAACCCGACTCCCACGCCGCAGCCGAGCACAAGCACAAGCACTCGCCAGCCCTTCAAAGACCAGTCAATCATGCCCCCTCCTGGACCTGGTGGTACGGGATGATGAATGAGGCTCGAGTACAACTGGAGATGACGAACGGAAACAGCAGGATAAACGGCGCGCGATAGCAGCGACGGAGACTTGGCAGGGCAACGCGGAGCGGTTCACACCGGGGCTAGACGTTTACAACCCTCATTATCTTGGGATGATGCAGACTACGTATTTCAGCCGCTCCGGTCAAGAGTGGATCTAGCACCTTGGCCGGGCCAGGATGCTGTCCCAGGACGCCAGGGCAGGCTTCGGGGCCAGGGCGGAATCCACCAGGACTGAGGTTCGCGAAGAGCGAAAGAATCGAAGCCGGGCGGGAAGACCGAGGGATGGAGACACCAAGAAAACAGTTTCAGTGAACCTGTTAATGGCATTGATTCAGTTCTCCGTGCCGCCTCGTGTTCTCCGTGACTCCGTGGTGAATCAGTTGCCGAGTCCGTAGCGCTCGGGATGGCTGCACACGATTGCCGCGGCGAGCACCTTGGGGACGTATTCCCGGGTCTCAATTTCTGCGGTTAGTAATCTGCGGTTAGTACTCTGCGGTTAGTACTCTGCGGTTGAAATCTGAGCAATCTGGGTACCAAAAACCCG
>JBDTTZ010000137.1:0-5758 GCA_040008015.1 Gemmatimonadota bacterium | reverse complement strand
CCCACGTAGAACCAGTTGTGCTCCTCGCGCAGCTTGTACTTGAGATCCCCGTTGAGCTGCCACAAAGAGCCGGGATCCTGGAAGTAGTAGTCGAACGAGGGATAGAGCTCGAGACGCCGGGCCACGGGGTAGGAGAACTGGGCGCCGATGCCGAAGTCCTCAGCGTCGAATTGATAGGCCACGTGTCCGCCAATGTGCGGGCGCTGGGCCTGCGCCACATTGACGGCCACGAGCGAGACCAGCAAACCGAGAGCGGCTGTGCGAAGCAGTCGCAGCATGTCTTGAGCTCCTGAAAGAAGAGGTTAACGGCTGCTGCAAAATGGTAGCCTTGCCTCCCGGAGCCTGTGACAGAAAACACAATCGCGTTCAATCGCTGTTATTGCTGTCTCAGGGACGGCCCCGCCGACTCCAGCCCCAGCCCCCGCCGAGAAGCAGGACGACTACCACGATGATGAGCAGAGTTGAGGTTGACATGATTCACTCCCGTGAAATTTAGAAGCCCTTATCGCGATGTCGCCGGGACTCTACGACATCTGCAAGATGGCACCCCATCCTGTCAGAACCTGTGATAGAAAACACAAGTAGACTCAAGTGGCAGCATTTTGAGCCAGGGAGGAATCTTGTCAACCATGGGAAGATCCCTCGCTCCGCTCGGGATGACGGTCGTTAGAGCAGGCCCCTTCTCTTGAGCTGGGTGTACTGCTCCACCACGGCCTCCGCCGCTCGCCTGGGTGGTACGTCCAGCGTCAGCACCCCCTTGCGGCGCATTTCACCCAGCGCCTCCTCGCGCGCGATCAGCAGCTCCTCGGCCGCGGCACGCTCGAAGGCCTGTGCCGGGCTGGAAGGCCGTTGCGAACCCAACGCATCGAGCGCGGTGTCCCGCAGCGTGACCGTCAGGGGAAGGTGGCGCGGCCTGAGCGAGCCGGTCCGGGAAAGCAGGGCATCGCTGGCCGTGCGGTCGATGATGTCGGTGAACAGCACGGTCAGGGCGCGCTTGCGGTTTCTCGCCGCGAGGTAGCCCAGCGCGCCGGGATAATTGGGCTCGACGACCCGGCCCTCCGCCGAGGCAAGCCCCTCCAGCACGGCCCGGAGCGCCCGGCGACCGCGCGAGGGCGCGACAAAGGTCTGGACCTCGTCCGCGAACACCATGAGACCGATGTTGTCGTCATGTTCCAGCGCGCTGTACGCGAGGTGCAGCGCCGCTTCGATGGCGGACTCCAGTCTCGGCACTCCGTCGATCTCCGCCGTCATCAGCCGGCCCGCATCGATGACCAGCATGACCTGCTGGCGGCGCTCGTCCTCGTACTGCCGGCTCATCACCTTGCCGCGCCGCGCCGTCGCCTTCCAGTCGATGGTGCGGGTGTCGTCGCCCGGCACCCACTCCTTCAGCGTCTCGAACATCCGCCCCTCGCCCAGCCGACGAACGCTCCGCTGACCGGCCTCCCGCCGCCGGGTCAGCTGATTGGGCAGAAACCGGAGCGACGCCTCCGCCAGCCTGGGATACACCGTCGCATCCCACGGCAGGTCGAGGCTGGCCTGCCGCCAGGCGAGGCCAAGAGGACCGCGGATCCGAACCGCGAGGGCGCTGCTTCGGGCCTTGCCCCGGTGGGCTGGTGTTACCTGGAGCAGCTCTTCCGCCGCGCCGTTCTGGGGGATCCGCACGCTGCGATCCGGCGCGGCCGAGCCGCCCAGCGGCTCCGGAAACGTCTCTCGCACCTGGAGCGTTACGGCCCGACCCCCGCGATGCCGCCAGGCATAGCGGACCGGCAGGGTTCGGCCGACTGAAAAAGCCGGCGGGGCTTCGCGACGTACCAGCAGGTCCCGGGGTGCCGAGGTAAGAAAGGCATCCAGCATGAACGCCAGCGCCCAGGCGACATCCAGCGCCAGCATCCAGGCCAGCCCTGCTCCGGACCCCGGCGGCAGGAAGGCAGCGCCCGCCAGCAGGGCGGCGACCAGGAACCAGCGGCGCGACGGCACGACCAGCGGGAACCTCGCCATCACCGCGGCGCTTCGATCTTGTCGAAAATCGTCTTGAGGGCCTGGTCCGGTGTCACCCCTTCCAGCTCCAGCTCGGGGGCCACGCCGACCCGGTGACGCAGCACCGCCGGCGCAATGAGCTTGACGTCGTCCGGAATCGCGAACGGTCTTCCCTCCAGCAGCGCGCCCGCCTGGGCGCACTTGAGCAGCGCGATCGCGGCCCGGGTGGACGCTCCCAGCGTCAGCGCCGGCGCGCCTCGCGTCGCGCGCACCAGCGTCGTGATGTACTGGACCAGCGAAGGCTCTACCCGAACCCGGCGGCAGGCCATGCGCAGCTCCGCCAGGCCGGCGGTATCGGCCACCCGGGCGATACCGTAACTCTGCGTGATGTCCGCCTCGAAGCCGCCCAGCACTCGGTCGAGAACGCTCCGCTCCGTGGCTTCATCGGGATAGTGGATCAGCACCTTGACCAGGAACCGGTCCAGCTCCGCCTCCGGCAGGGGATAGGTTCCCTCGAATTCGATCGGATTCTGGGTCGCGAAGACGGTGAAGCTCGAGGACAGCTCGTGGGTCGTTCCATCCACGGTGATATGCCGTTCCTGCATCGCCTCCAGCAGCGCCGCCTGGGTCTTGGCCGGCGCCCGGTTGATTTCATCGGCCAGGATCAGGTCGCCGAAGAGCGGTCCGGGCCGAAAGGTGAATTGACCCAGCGTCGTGAGCAGGTTCACCCCGGTGATGTCGGAGGGCATCAGGTCCGGGGTGAACTGGATTCGCTTGAACTGGAGATCCAGGGCCAGGCTCAGCGCGCGGACCAGCAGGGTCTTGGCCGTTCCCGGGACGCCTTCCAGCAGGACGTGCCCCCGGGCGACCAGCGCGGTGAGCACCTCCCGGATCGCGTCCGGCTGGCCCAGCACCACCGAAGACAGCTGGTCCAGCAGCGTTCGAGCGAGGGCGGATTGACGCGCTACTTCTTCGGGTGTGAGGGGCTCAAGTCCTGCCACACGTCCTCCACGGCATTGGCGGCGAGCAGAACACCCTGGGGATTCGCGCCGCGCTGAGTGAGTTCGAGCAGGGAGTGGATCGCGGCGCGGGAGCGGGCGGTGCGGACATTCCGCGCCAGCGCCTGCAACCATTCCCGGGGGTCACTGCGGGAGCCGAGCCGGCCGACCGAGAGCCGGCGTCTCAAGCCCTGGACCAAGAGCCGCACGGCGAGGTCGCTGCCTCGCGCGGTCGCCAGCGCGGTGGCCAGCGCGCGCACGTGCTCCAGCGGGGATCGCCGTTGTCGCTTGATGGCGGGAATGGGCGGTCCGAAACGGAAAGCGGCGAAGAGTAAGGCCAGGAGTCCCACGATGGCGAGCTGCCATCCCGCCCATCCCCACGCGGTGCCCCGGCTCCAGCTCAGCAGCGCGCCGAGCAGCGACCCGCCGCTGCTGAAGCCCTGGTGGTATTCGTCGAAGAGAACCCGGGGATAGTCGGCCAGGATTCCCAGCGCGAATTCTCCGGCATCCGAGTCGCGCACTTTCCGATTGCTGAACAGGCTGCCATCCGCCACGAGCACGACGGTATTGTGCCCGGTCACCAATCGCACCGCGGCGAGCCGGCCGCCCGGCGTGACAAGCAGGCTGTCCACCGAAAGTACTGGAGACAGTCTGCAGTCCGCGGCATCTTGCGCCGTGGAATCGGCCTTCACCGTGTCCTCGACCGTCGCCAGCACGGCGTCCCGGGTCCAGGCTGTTCGCGAGCCGGGGAGCTGACCGGGTGCCACCACCGGGACCGAGTCCGTACCACGCTGGTCGATGGAATACCCGTAGCACCGCATGACCAGGTCGGTGCCCGGGCCCGCCAGGAGAAGATCCCCGCCGGATTTGCCATGAATCGCGAGACGCCGTGCTTCGAGCAGGTCCAGCGCGTAGGGAGGATCGAGCACTGCCAGCAGGGTGCGGTCGGCATCGGCCGGTTGCAGCATGGTCATGCGCCGGCGGAACCGCGTCACCGTGTGCCCCATCCCCTGGAGCGCATCCGCCAGGCCGCGGGCGCCGGACGGCCCGGCGAGGAAAGTGGATCGGCGCCGATCATCCTGGCTCCGCTCCGCGTCGCGGTCCCGCGTCGCCACGGCCAGGATTCCGATCACGGCGAGGAGCGCCAGGGCAACCGCCAGCTCAACCCTGGGCCGCATGCCACTCCCGGGTCAGCCCCAGCTGCCAGGCCTGGAATTCATCGCGGCTACAACGATCGCCGGCAAAGCTGCAGCGATACAGCTGGCGCACCAGGGCGAGGAGCTCATGGCGATCGGTCGGAACCAGGCGGGCTTCCCTCGCGTATTCGGCGGGCGTCTTGCTGGGGTGAAAATGAAGAATGGACCGGCGATCCAGCATCAATACCAGGGCCTGGAACAGGGCGCTCATCGCCTCGCCGTACCGTTCCTGCGTGGCCAGCTGCTGGGCCCGGCGGCGATACCACCGCTCGTCCCGCACCTCCCCGGCCATCACACTCACTCCACCTTCGGGGGTCTGCTGCGCTGACTGCACCGCGCGGTAGAACACCCACAGGCCATGGAGCAGAATCGCCGCCAGGATCACCAGCAGGCCGATGTAAAACCAGTTGAAGGCGACCGGACTCTCGGAGCGGAAGCGCATCAGCCATTCCACCAGTCGTTCCCAGATCCGCGCCAGCCAGCTCCTGGTGCTCTGCTGCACCACCCACTGATAGCGCGGGTTGGCAAAGATCGAGTCCAGGACCGACCGCAGCGAATCGTCGGCAACCTGGCTGAACAGAACCGGTGCCGTCACGCCGAGCCCATCGAAGCCTCGAGCAGCTCCAGATCAAAGCCCTCTTTCCGCACCCGGAGATCGTAGTAGACCACGGTCTGCAGGCAATAGATCATGGTAAAGGCGATGATGTAGAGGATGGCCATGATGGCGACGGTAATGATGAATCCCAGCGAAATGGCCTGGGTGGTTCCCGGCCCGGCAGCCAGCCCGATTCCCAGGCTGCCCACCAGCATGACTCCCAGCATGACCACACCGGCAATCACGACGAACACCACCAAAACACCGACCATGCGCCACCGGTTGCCGGTCGCCAGGCTCCACGCCCGCCCCAGGGCGCTGACTGCATTCACGCCGGGTTCCAGTACCAGCGCGGGAAGCGCCACGAAGAACGAGACGAGCATGTACACCTGGACCCCGAAATAGAGCAGCATGAAGACGAAGAGAAAGAGCGGAGATCCGCTGCCCGCCGCCGACGGGGCCAGCACCCCCAGCGGAATCCCCATGACGACCGCGACCGCGACCAGGATGATCTGTTGCAGCAGTGCCAGCAGGATGACCGGGAAGATGAATCGCAGCGTCCGGCCCAGCGCCTCGCCGATCCCCAGCCGGTGCCCCAGGTAGGTCTCCGAAATGACGAAGACGATTGCCGTGTTCGCGATGGCGACCGCGATGAACATGATGAGCCCCAGGAGGAACAGGGAGCCCATGCCTTCGATCATCGTGTTGAAGCCGGTGAGGTCGGTGGATACCATCTTGGAAAAACGGCCGAACCAGCGCATCGCCATGAGCAGCGGGATCGCGGTGCAGATGAGCGTGATAATCACCAGCGTGCCGAACCGGCGCCGCAGCAGGGTAAAGCCGCGGTCCAGGATCTCACCGACGGATAGCGGACGCAAGACGAATTCAGCCATGGAATCGGGCTCCGAACTGGGGTGAGCGCCGGGTGGGGATTACATGTTCGCTCCGGAACCGGGAGCGCGCAAGAGATTCTGCCGCATGGCTGGACCCCA
>JBDTTZ010000136.1:0-9832 GCA_040008015.1 Gemmatimonadota bacterium | reverse complement strand
GACGGGTCAACCTTGACCGGCTCGGGCTCCAGGGAAGAGACCAGCTCCCAGCCGTCGCTCGGGCCCACGGCGGCCCCGGTTCGCACCCGGATGGCCATGGGAAGCACCGGTCCCCCGTTATAATCGGTATGCTCGCCGATGAGGTTCACCCGGCCCGGCGCCGATGCGGCCGCGGTGGGGGCGGCGGCATACTGGGCAGCGAAGAGCGCGATGGCATCGCGGGCAGAGGTCGTAGTCGTCATAGCCTGAGAGTTTAGCATCTCCGTGAGAGAATCAACAAGCGTATAGCTTATCGCATATGGCAGTTCTGAGGACTGGCAGGGTTCCTGCCCTTCACCGCGATACTCCATACGCCATACGCCATCTGCCATCTGCGATCTGCTATCTGCTATCTGCTATCTGCTATCTGCTATCTGCTATCTGCTATCTGCTATCTGTCATAAGCTATACGCCTTGTCAGAATTAGCACTGGAGGGGGATTGAAGCAACGCGCGGGGTGGATCCTGTTTGCCCTGATGACCGTAACGGCGCCGGCCGTGGTGGCGCAACTGCCCCCGGTCGGCCTGCCCGGAGGCATGTTCCGGTTCGAGCTGGGTGGCCAGTTCGGCCATGCCGACTCCCGGTTTCAGGACGGTGTGACCCAGGATATCGCCCGGTCGTTTACGACCAACGCGATCGGGGGGCAGTTCTACGCTCCCCTCCGCGCGGGCGAGACCGCCATCGGCCGGATCATCGGCAATGTGAATTACCAGCTGAATGCCGGCCGCAGCGTCGCAAACGGGCTGATCCAGGTCGGGACCGGTTTCATCGGCGCGTCCTATGGACTGACCAGCCGGATCTCGTTGTTCGTGACAGTCCCGATCGTACAGACCCGGAGCCAGATCCACCTGGCCTACGACTCGGCGGGCGCCGATGCCGGGATCAATCCCAGCGACCCGGTGTTCGGCACGGCCCAGGGACAGTCCCAGACCAACGGCTTCTTCACCGATTTTACCGCCGCGCTCAACCAGCTGCAGAGCAACATCAGCAACGGGTTGTATGACGCCAATCCCGCGCAGAAACAGGCCGCCCAGGACGCCCTCGACCAGGGCACGGTGCTGCGCGGCGAGCTGACTGGGATCTTCGCCAATCGCGAGGCCCCGTTCGTACCGACCGGGTCGAGCACGGCCGGAAACGGAATCATCGACTCCATCACGACCTACCAGTCCACGCTTGCCACGCTCGCCGTCCCCGGGTTTGCCAGCCAGCCGGCACTGGCTCTCCAGCCGATGGACTCCACGGCCTTTCAAGGCTTCCTGACCAATCCCGGTGGGCCGATCGCGGTCTTTCCGCTGGAGGACGTCGCCAAAAGCCGGATGGGCGACATCGAGGGCGGCATCGGCTACACGGTGGTGGACCGATGGAACCAGGGCGATCATGCCGGCGGGTTGCGAGTGGCGGTAGAGGCCCGCATGCGGTTTCCCACCGGGCTGATCGATCGCAGCGATGACCTGATCGACGTTGGGACCGGCACCGGTCACCTCGCGGCGGGCGTGGCGGGAACCATGGACCTGGGAACCGGCAAAATCGGAGTTCGGGTTCGGGGAGGCTATGAACGCTCCTTCGCGCGCAACATTGACCGGCGGGTTTCCAGCCCGCTCCAGGCGATCACGCCGTTCACCCGGCTCCGGACCGTCAAGGAGCAACCGGGAGACCTGATCGATATCGCCGTCACCCCGTTTTTCAGGCTGGTGCCCACGATTGCCCTGATCGGCGGGGTCCGGCTTCGGCGTCATGGCGCGGACCAGGTGAGCTACACCAACGCCGCCGATTCGATCCCCGGCGTGAGCGCGTCGGTGCTGGCGGAAGGGAGCGACTGGAACCTCACCACCTACCTCGCGGGCCTGAGCTATCAGAGTCCCGCGGCCATTACCCAGGGCAAAAGCGGTTTTCCAATCGAAGCCAACTGGACCGTCGAAGGGCCGCTCAGCAGCTCGGCGGGGCTGGTGGCAAAAGGACGGCTGATGCGATTCCAGATCCGGCTATACACCAAGCTCTTTAACTGACCCTCCCTTCACAGGACTAAGGACTAAGGACTAAGGACTTACCTACCCTGGGTTCCCGATCGACGGTTGAGATGGGCGGTCGCAGAGTCTTTAGCCTTAGTCCTTAGTCCTAAAGCCCCGGGTCCTAACGGTTCACGATGCGTCTTGCCTGGGCCACCGACATTCATCTCGAGTTCCTCACTCCCGCCGGGCTCGCGCGCTTCGTGGTGACGCTGGCGGAATCGAAGGCCGAGGCGCTTCTCCTGGGCGGCGATATCAGCCAGGCGCTGGGCATCGAGAAACACCTTCGCATCCTCGAGCGGGCGCTGGAGCGGCCGATCTACTTCGTCCTCGGCAATCACGACTACTACCATGGGCGGGTGGAACCGGTGCGGGAGCGGATAACCGCCATCACCGGCGCGTCATCGCTGCTCCGCTGGCTCCCGTCCTCCGGCCCCGTCGGCCTCAGCGATACCTGCGGACTACTGGGACACGACGGCTGGGCCGATGGCCGTTTTGGGGACTATGCCAATTCGCGGGTGATGCTCAACGACTATCGGATGATCGAAGACTTCATCCCGCTGGGACCCGCCGAGCGGCTGACCCGCATGCAGTCCCTGGCGCAGGGTGCGGCCGACTTCGTTCGCGCCCAATTGCCCCGCGCCCTCGAGCGCTGGCAGCAGGTCATCTTCCTCACCCACGTCCCCCCGTTCGCGGAAGCCGCGTGGCACATGGGCAAAATATCGGACGACGATTGGCTGCCCCATTTCGCGAGCAGGGTCACCGGAGAGGCGTTGCGGGAGATCATGACGCAGCATCCCGACCGCGAGCTGCTGGTGCTGTGCGGCCACACCCACAGCGCCGGTGAGGTGTCGGTGCTTCCGAACCTCAGGGTTCTCACCGGTGGAGCGCGCTACGGGTACCCCGAGATACAGAGAGATTGGGACGTCTGAGCTGGTGGACCCGTCAGTCCGGCCCCATCCAACGCAAAGACACTTTGGACTTGAACGCCTCCTTTTGACCGCGAAACTCGCATTGCGCTAGATTACCCGAATGGCGTCCTGGCTGCGGGAATACGAAGAGTGGGTGGTCCTGGCTGCGGGGATCGTCGTCGTGACCCTGATCGTCGGTGGGATCGGGTTCCGGATGATCCGGCGCAAGACCCCGCCGCGCGCCGTTCCTTCCGATCCGTTGCCCCTTCCGTTGCCGCCCACACCTCCCATGCGCAAGACGCCACCCGGCCTGACCCGGCCCGAAGCGATCATGGCGCTGCCGTCCCAGCCCCGCGCGGATCTCGCGGTGCTCGCCCTGGGGGGAACTCGCCCGCCGCTGCAGGAAATCCTGACCAAGCTCCGGCGGGCCCCGGCCCATCAGCGGGAAGCGCTGATCGACAGTTTCTTCGGGTATCCGGTGAGTTGCCCGGGAGAGGTCAAGTCGGCGGTGAAGTTGCCTTCGGGCAAACTGCTGATCGACCTCGTGGCATCGGACGTGGGAGAGGATGTATTCCTGGAAGTATTCCCTGGCAACTATCCGACCGTGGATCTGACCCAGCCGGGACTCAAGCTGGTGGCGAGCGGAAGATTCCGCAGCTCGGCGTCGGTCCTCTGGCTTGATGACGCGGAGCTAGCCATCTAGTAACAAGTGACAAGTGACAAGTGACAAGTAACCAATGGCAATGGTGCTTTTCCTTGTCACATGTCACTTGTCACTTGTTACTTGTCACTTTTTTAAGCATCGCCTGCGCGTGCCTCCTCGCTTCCGCACCCTCTGAATCGCCCAGCATTCTCGCCAGCTCGTTCACCCGGTCTTCCCCGTGTATCACCTGGACCGCGCTCGTGGCCATGCCGCCCTGGGTTTCCTTGCTGACGACCAGGTGACGATCGGCGCGGGCCGCGATCTGGGGCAGATGGGTGATGACCAGCACCTGGTGCTTCGCGGCGACCTGGGCCAGCGCGTCGCCGACCTGTAGGCCGGTTTCCCCACCGATCCCCTGGTCCACTTCGTCGAAGACCAGGGCGCTCACGGTATCGTGTCCGGCCAGGACGACCTTGAGCGCGAGCATGATGCGGGAGAGTTCACCACCGGAAACCGATTTGGCCAGCGGGCGCGGCTCCATGCCGGCATTGAGACTCACCATGAAGACAATGGTTTCCTGGCCGTGGGAACCCGGCTCCGTCTCCGGCTGCAGGGCGACGCTCAACTTTCCGCCCGGCAACCCCAGGTTCCCCAGCAGTCGGTTGACCCCGCGCGCGAGCCGCCCCCCGGCATCCTCGCGCTTCGCGCTCAGCGCCTCGGCAGCCGCCTTGAGAGCGGCCCTGGCCGCCACCCGGCGAGCCGCGATCGCCCGGAGATCGGTGTCCGCGGTATCGAGCAGCTCGAGCTCCCGGGCCGACTGGCTCCGGGTTTCCAGCACGAGCTCTATGGTCGCTCCGTACTTCTGGACCAGTCGCGACAAGACATCGCGGCGGCGCTCGATATCCGCCAACCGCTCCGGGTTGTCTTCCACGCCGGCCGCGTACTCGCCGGCGGTGCGGGCCAGCTCGCCGAGGTTGGCGTACGCATTGTCCAGCATCTCGCGCCACGCCGAAGTTTCCGGGTCGATCTTTTCCAGCCCCGCCAGTGCGCGCTCGGCGGATGCCACCGCCGCCAGCGCGTTCCCCTGCGATCCATCCAGCGCGTCCGCCAACCGGCGGGCGAACTCCACCAGCTGGTTCGCGTGGGAAAGCCGCCGGGCTTCCTGTTGAAGCGTTTCGTCCTCGCCCGGGCGGAGCCTCGCCTTGTCGATCTCCTCGACCACGTGGCGGAGGTAGTCCGCCCGGCGGCGCACTTCATCGCGCCGAGCGCTCAGCTCCCGCTCCGACCGCTCCAGCTCGACCAACGCCGCGTGTGAGGCTGCAACCGCTTGCCGCTCGGCGTTCGCGTGGCCAAAGGCATCGAGAATGTCGCGCTGTGCCGGAGCCCGGAGCAGTGACTGGGTTTCATGCTGGCCGTGCAGGTCTACCAGCAGCTCGCCCAGCTGGGAGAGGACCTGGGCCGTGGTCGGGCTGCCGTTGACCCAGGCCCGGGAGCGGCCTGCCGCCTGGATCTCGCGCCGTACGATGAGACGGTTGTCGTCCAGGTCGAGACCCAGGTCTTCGATCTGGCGGCGGAGACCGGGGCGAACTTCAAACACCCCCTCGACGACGGTGCGGCCGGCGCCGGGGCGAACCAGCTGGGTGTCGGCCCGTTCGCCGACCAGCAGGGCCAGCGCATCGACCAGCATCGACTTCCCCACACCGGTTTCTCCGGTCAGCACGTTCAGCCCGTCCCCGAACTCCAGGCTGACATCAGCGATGGTGGCGAGATCGCGAACCCGGAGCTCGTGGATCACGAGCGCTCGCGGCCGGAGAGGTCACCCCACTGGAGCTTCTTGCGCATCCGGGTGAGGAAACCGTCGGGACCGATCCGCACCAAGTGCACGCCGGAAGGCGCCTTTCGCACGATGACGCGGTCGCCGCCGGCGAGCGTGGTGCCGACTTGCCCGTCATACGAAACCAGGAGATCGTCGGCCCAGGGCGCGATCGGCGCGATCACGATCGAGAGCCGGCTCGGCAAAACGATAGGGCGGACCGCGAGGGTGTGGGCGCAGATCGGGGTGATCACCATGGACTCGACCCCGGGCACCAGGATCGGCCCGCCGGCGGAGAGCGAGTAGGCGGTGGACCCGGTCGGCGTCGCGACGATGATACCGTCCGCCGAGTAGGGGCCGATCTCCTCGCCGTCGATCACCACGCTCATCCGGATGACGCGGGCGACCCCGCCCTTGTGGACCACGACGTCATTCAGCGCGAGCTGCTGGGACCGGGCGACGCCGTCCTCTCCCAGGATCGATGCGCCCAGCGCAAGCCGGCGCTCCACGGTGTAGCTGCCGGTGACCAGCGCGTCGAGCGCCGGTTCCACCTGGTCCCGGGTCGCGGTGGTGAGAAACCCGACCCGGCCCAGGTTGATGCCGAGCACCGGAGTTTCCCGGCCCTGGAGCATGCGGGCGCCGCGAAGCAGCGTGCCATCGCCGCCCAGGGTCAGCAGGAATGTGAGGGGGACACCATCCAGGGAAGGAACACCGGGCCAGATCTGGGAGAGCGCGGGCTCGGCAAAAACGGTGAAGCCGCGGGCCCGAGCCAGTGAGGATACCTGGTCGAGAACGGACTTGAGATCTGCGTAACGCGGGTTGCCGACGACGCCGATGTTCATCGCCGCTCGAGCGATTCCTCACGATGAAGCGCGAGGATGCGATTGGCGATCCCCTCCCCGGTCAACCCGTACGCCGCCAGCTGTTCCACTCGTGGCGCCTGCTCGATCAGCCGGTCGGGTACGCCCAGCGCCACCACCCGCACATCGGGATACGTGGTCTGCATGACTTCAGCCAGGTGCGCGCCAAACCCGTTCACCACGGTGCCTTCTTCGACCGTTACCACGGTGCGATGCTGCTGCGCGATGCGCTCCAGCATCTCGGCGTCCATCGGCTTCAGGAACCGGCAGTTCACCACCGTCGCATCCACTCCCTGGGCTTCCAGCAACGCCGCCGCCTGGACGGCGGGATAGACCATGGTGCCCACCGCGAGGATCGCCACGTCAGCGCCATCGCGCAGCTTCTCCCAGGTGCCATACGGCACGGCCGGCACTTCGGCCGGCGGCCGCGGGACAGCCGGAACTTTGTCGCGGGGATAGCGGGTGCTGAAGGGTCCCCTGGTGTGCTGCATCGCGGTGCGAAGCAGACCCACCAGCTCATCGCCGTCCTTGGGCGCGGTCACCGTCATCCCCGGCACCGCCAGCATGTACGCGATGTCGTAGAGGCCCATGTGGGTCTGACCGTCCTCGCCGACCAGGCCGGCGCGGTCCATGGCAAAGACGACGGGCAGCTCCTGCACCGCGATATCGTGAATGATGTTGTCGTAGGCGCGCTGGAGGAACGTGCTGTAGATCGCGCAGACTGGCCGGTAGCCCTGGGTCGCGAGCCCGCCCGCGAAAGTGACCGCGTGGCCCTCGGCGATGCCCACATCGAAAAACCGCTCGGGCCAGGCCTTCTGGAAGATGTTGGTGCCGGTGCCCGACGGCATCGCCGCGGTAATGGCCAGCAGCTCCGGATGATCGGCCGCGACGGCCGAGAGGCCGTTGCCAAACACCTCGGTCCAGGTCGGGGGACCGCTCGACTTCTTGCGCGCCTCGCCCGTGATCGGATCGTATGCCGCCAGGCCGTGCCACTTCTCCCGGTTCGACTCGGCGTGGGTGAAGCCCTTGCCCTTCTCGGTGATGATGTGAATCACCCGGGGGCCGCTCAGCGGACGGACGAACTGAAAGGTCTCGACCAGCTTGGCCACGTCGTGGCCGTCGAAGGGGCCAAAGTAGCGGAAACCGAGTTCTTCGAAGAGCATGCCGTTAGAGAAGAGATTCTTGGCGCTCTCCTCGACATTCTTGGCGAACTCCATGACGCCGGACCCGAATACCCCGGACAGTTTCTGGGTGACGCTCTTGATGCCCTCGCGAACCTTGTTGGTGGCCGGCGCGGCGACGATGCGGCCCAGCATCTTGCTGATGGCGCCGACATTGGGAGAAATCGACATCCCGTTGTCGTTCACGATCAGGATGATATCACGATCGGAATGGCCGGCGTTGTTCATCCCCTCGTAGGAGAGCCCGCAGGTAAGCGCGCCATCCCCCACCACCGCCACCACCTTGTGTTTGTCGCCCTTCAGGTCGCGCGCGGTGGCCATGCCCAGCGCGGCCGACATCGCGGTGCCCGCGTGGCCGGCGCCAAACTGGTCGTGGGGGCTTTCCGTGCGCTTGAGAAACCCGGAGACCCCGCCGGTCTGGCGGAGCGAGGGAAAGCTGTCGTTGCGCCCGGTGAGGAGTTTCCAGGCATAGGCCTGGTGGCCGACATCCCAGACGATCTTGTCGCGGGGAGAATCGAATTCGCGGAGTAGCGCAATCGACAGCTCGACCACGCCGAGGCTGGCGCCGATGTGACCGCCGGTCACCGCGCAGCAGGCGATCAACCGCTCGCGAATCTCCGCCGCCAGAGCGACTAGCTCGTCAATCGACAGCGTCTTGAGGTCAGCGGGTTCTTTGATCGCTTGAAGCAGCGCCATAGAAAACAGCGTTAAAGGTTTACGTATAATGTTTAACGTTGGACGTTACACGTTAAACGCTTTTCGCTTTCATGACTTACGGTTAACAATATAGTCGGCCAGGGCGAGCAATGACTCCGACCGAATGCCCGCCTCGCTCAGGTGATTGACGGCTGCCCCGGCGAGACGAGCCGCCTCCTGGCGGGCCCCCTCCACACCCATCAGGCGCACAAACGTGGACTTCTGGAGCGCTTCGTCCCGGCCGGCGGTCTTGCCCAGCACGTCGCTGGTGGCGGTAACGTCCAGCACGTCGTCGGCCACCTGGAATGCGAGACCGATTTCCTCCCCATAGGCGGAGAGCGCCGCCAGGGCGGCAGCGCCGGGACGAGCTGCCGCCCCGCCCAGGATGCAAGCCGCGCGAATCAGCGCCCCGGTCTTCCCCCGGTGCACCGCGGTCAGCTCCGCCAGGTCGAGTGCCCGCTGCTCGGCCTCCAGATCCAGCCACTGGCCGCCGACCATCCCCTCGATGCCGCTGGCCTGGAACAGCTCCGCCGCCATGCGGCCCAGGGTGGCGTCATCCAGTCCCAGCTCGCGCGCGGCGTCTGCCAGCACCAGCGCCGCGGCCGGCACCAGCCGGTAGCCTACCCGGGTCGCGGTGCCGACATCGAAGGCCCGATGCGTCGTCGGCCGGCCACGCCGGAGGTCGTCGTTGTCCATGCAGGGGAGATCGTCGTGGACCAGCGAGTAGGTGTGGACGGTTTCAACCGCGGCCGCGACCGCGGCGATCGCCGGCGAGGTTCCACCGAGCGCGCGGTAGCTCGCCATCACCAGCGCGGCACGGACGCGCTTGCCCGGGCTCCGGAGCGCATAGGCCAGCGCCGGGGCATCCCCATCGCTGCCGGAGAGGAGACGCTGGGCCCAGCTCTCCATGATGGCATCGGTGGCAGTGCGGGCTTCGGTGAGCAGGTGCTCGGCGTGATTCATTTGAATTGCGGGCGCATACAATGCGCCCCTACTCCTTGATATCCCGGACACCCAAACTCCCATCCGCCCGCTCCAGCACCCGCTGCACCTTTACCTCGGCCTCCTGTAATCGTTCGCGCGCCGCGCGCAGGCGGGCGACGCCTTCTTCGAACAATGCCAGCGCGGCATCGAGGTCCACATCCTCGGCTTCCAGCCGGCGCACTATTTCCTCCAGGCGGCGAAGCTCATCGCCAAGGGAGGGAGGCAGGGAGTCAGGGGCGGTCATGACGCCGAGTCCACGCGGGCCGGAATTTCGCCGTCCTGCACCCGGAGCCGGAACGGTTCGCCGGGGCGAAAGTCTTCCACTCGTTTGAGCACCTGGCCATCGGGCGCGCGCGCGACGCTATACCCGCGCTCCAGGATCCGGAGCGGGCTCAGCGCGTGCAGCTGCCCGCCCAGTTGCTCCAGCCGGCGGCGGTGGTCGTCCCGCATCGAGGTGATCGCGCGGACCAGCCGGTCGGAGGTCCGGAAGAGCCGCTCGGTGGAGAGCCGAGTGCGCCGGGTCAGCCCGTTCGCGAGCCGGGACGCCAGGGCCTGGACCCGTCGCTCCACGTCTTCCCGATCGGGGACGATGAGCTCCGCGGCGGCCGAGGGGGTGGCGGCGCGATGGTCGGCGACGAAATCAGTGAGGGTGACATCGGTCTCATGTCCCACGGCCGATATGGTAGGAACCCGCACGGC
>JBDTTZ010000135.1:0-2729 GCA_040008015.1 Gemmatimonadota bacterium | reverse complement strand
CGCTCGACTCCCTCGTCACCCTCGCGCTGGCCAATCGACCCATGCTCCTCGCGGGTGCCAGCGACGTTCGCGCGGCGCTTACAGCCGAGCGCCTCGCCCGCCGAGAAATCTGGCCGGACCTCGAGGCCGGGGTTCAGTACGGATGGCGATCCATGGCCGGGGGGACTATGCGCATGCTGAGCTTCATGGTGGGGATCTCGGTGCCGATCTGGGCCGGGAGCCGGCAGCTGGCCATGCGCGACGAGACCCGTGCCATGCGCGAAATGAGCGAAGCGGACCTCGGGGCCATGGCGGCGGATACTCGCGGCCGAGTGGCCGAACTCGTGGCCAGCGTCGACCGGGCGCATTCGCTGATCCAGCTGTACCGCAATACCGTGATTCCGCAGTCCGAAGCGACGGTGACCTCGTCCCAGTCGGCATACCGGGTGGGATCGGTGAACTTCATGACCCTGCTCGATGCCGCCATGAACGTGAATCGTTACCGGCAGGAGCTTTTCCGCATGGAGGCCGAGCTGGGCCAGGCGATCGCGGAGCTGGAGATGGTCACCGGCACTCAACTCATGAACCCTGATGCGGTCGCACCGGGGAGCCTTCCCGGGGGGCCACAATGACACCGACCGACTCTCCCTTCGGGACACCGGCGGCAACCCGCCGCGCCCGGTTCATCAGGCTGGGACTCTTTGGGCTGGGAATCGCCGGCGCCGCCGGCGCCGTCTTCCTGCTCAGCCGGACGCCGCCGGAGAAGGCGATGCCTGCGGGTCATCAGCATGGCGCAAGCGCGGCGGCCGATTCCGCCCGGGTGGTGATGCTGAGCGCGGCGGACGCTCGTCGCATCGGCATCACCTTCGCCGTCGCTACCGTGGGCCCGCTCGAGCGCGATGTCCGCACCGTCGCCCAGGTCACCTACGACGAGACCAGGGTGGCGTCCATCGCCACCAAGGTGGATGGCTGGGTCGAGCAGTTGTATGTCAATGCGATCGGGCAACCGGTGCGGCGCGGGGATCCGTTGTTCAGTCTCTACTCTCCGATGATCATGACGGCGGAACAGGACCTGCTCCTGGCCCGGCAGCTGGAGAAGAACGTGACGGACGGAACGCCGGACGCCGTGAATGGCGCCGCCGCATTGACCGCTTCGTCCCGTCGTCGGCTGGAGTACTGGGATGTGCCGGATGCCGAGATCGAGCGGCTGCTGCGCAGCGGCACGGTGAGCCGGTCGGTGGTCTTGCGCTCGCAGGTCTCCGGGGTCGTGATCGAGAAACCGGTGCTCCTGGGCCAGCGGATCATGGCCGGTGATCCGGTCTACCGGGTCGCGGACCTCTCCACGGTCTGGGTTGAAGGCGAGGTGTTCGAGCGCGACCTCGCCGCGGTGCGGGTTGGACAGCAGGTCACCGCCGAACTGCAGGCGATGCCGGGAAGGACCCGTACCGGCACGATCACCTACGTCTCCCCGACACTCAACCCCGATACTCGCACCGCGACGGTACGGGTGGTTCTCGCCAATCCTGGACTGCAGTTGAAACCAGGGATGTACGCTACGCTCCGGTTTACCACGACCGCCGCGGCTATCCTGAGCATTCCCCGCTCGGCGGTCCTCGTCACAGGGGAACGGGCACTCGCGTTTCTCAAGAGGCCCGACGGAGCCTTTGAGCCTCGCCAACTCATCCTGGGTCGGACCACCGATGAACGAGTGGAGGTACTGAGCGGCCTCGGGGCGGGTGATTCGGTCGTGGCATCCGCGACTTTCCTGGTCGACGCCGAATCGAACCTCGGCACCATCATGGGTGGCATGGGCAACATGCCCGGCATGGACATCCGGCAGGCCGGAGATTCAGCGCCATCGCAGACGCTGGTGCAGCCGGACAGTGCCAGCGGTGGCATGGCGCCGGGAATGAAGATGAAGGAATAGACCATGCTCAAACGACTCATCGACTGGTCCATCTCCAACATCCTCCTGGTGCTGCTCGGCACCGCCGCGGTCACGGCGGGAGGTATCTGGGCGCTCAAGACGACAAGGCTCGAAGCGCTGCCGGACCTGAGCGATGTCCAGGTGATCATCCAGGCCGACTACAACGAACAGGCCCCGCGGATCGTCGAGGACCAGGTCACCTACCCGATCGCCGCTGAAATGCTCAAAGTCCCCGGTGCGCGAACGGTTCGCGGATACTCGTTCTTCGGCGTCTCCTTTGTGTACATCATCTTCGATGATAAGACCGACCTCTACTGGGCCCGGACCCGAGTCCTCGAGTACCTGAGCGGGATCAAGGGAAAGCTCCCCGCCAACGTGAGCCCGACGCTGGGGCCCGATGCGACCGGGCTGGGCTGGGTCTATCAGTACGCGCTGGAAGACACAACCGGCCGGCTAAATCTGGCGGAGTTGAGGAGCATCCAGGATTGGTATCTCCGCTATGCTCTGACCGCTGTCCAGGGCGTGGCGGAGGTTGCGGCCATCGGGGGCTACGAAAAGCAGTACCAGGTGGATCTCGACCCGGCGCGGCTGCAGGCCTACGGCATCGCGATCACCCAGGTCATGAGCGCCATTCAAAATGCCAACTCCGACGTGGGGGCGATGGTGCTCGAGCTGTCGGAGCGGGAGTACATGGTGCGCGGCCTGGGTTACCTCAAGTCCATGTCGGACATCGAAAACGTGGTGGTGGGTGCCACCAAGGCCGGCACTCCGATCCTGGTCGCCGAACTGGGGCGGGTGAGCCAGGGTCCCGCTGTCCGCCGGG
>JBDTTZ010000134.1:0-31446 GCA_040008015.1 Gemmatimonadota bacterium | reverse complement strand
GTGTTCGGTCCCCAGCAGATCGAGAACCGGATCAACCAGAACACCGAGATCTCGCGCCAGGTCTCGCTCTGGGACCAGCGTGGCTCCCGGGTGATTCGGGGCGACCTGCTCGTCATCCCGATCAATGAGTCGCTGCTCTACGTCCAGCCGCTCTATCTCCAGGCCGAGGGCGGGAAGATCCCCGAGCTCAAGCGGGTGGTGGTCGCGTATCAGAACGAGGTCGTGATGAGCGAGACGCTGGACGGGGCGCTGTCGGGACTGTTCGGCGGCTCCAGCGCCCCGACCCGACCGGGAACCACGCCAACCGTGGTCACGACCCCGGTGAGCGCTGACTCCGGTTTCAAGGCGCTGGTCGCGGATGCGCGCAGCCATTATGAAAGCGCGATGGAGGCGCAGCGGGGCGGGGACTGGGCTCGCTACGGGGAAGAGATCAAGCAGCTGGGCCAGGTGCTGGAGCGGTTGGGTCGCGCGAAGGAGTAGAGACGAGCAATGTCGGAAGAACGCGCCGGCGCCATCACCGTGCGCCGGTATCGCGGACGGACGCTCCTGCTCCTGGTGAGAGCGAAGGGGACCACTCGCCGGGTTTTTCCCAAGGGCCATCTCGAGCGCGGCGAATCCGCCGACCAGGCCGCCTTACGAGAGTTGGAGGAGGAAGCCGGTTTCAGCGGGCGAATCCTTGCTCCCGCCGGCGAGGCAGGCTTCAAGATGGAATCCGCGACGGTTCCGGTCGAATACTTCCTGGTGTTGGCGACCAAACGGATATCGGACGGAGAGCCGGGCCGGGATCCGATCTGGGTGGATCCGAGGGTCGGGTTGAACCTGCTGGCGTACGAGGATGTCCGAAGCCTGCTGGAAAAGTTGCTCCCCACCATCGATCGACTGAAACCGGCCGGCACTCGGAGTGCAAAGGACTTCGATGACCTGGTGCTGATGGATTTCCAGCACCCCGGCCTGACGTCATCCCCCAGGACGATCCGCTGGCCGCTGCTCAATTGGTTCGGAAGGCTGCTCCATCGCCGGCAATGGGAAAGAGAAGCGCTGCGATCGTAGCGAAGCGGGGTCTTGCCAGCATTACTCGGAGGCAAGGCGACTCCAGAAGGATGGTAGCAAGACTCCTCGCTTAGCGGCTCCCCACTCCATGGTCGGGCGGGGACGCCCGACCTACGGGGGTAAGGGGTGAGGTTGCCGCATCACTTCCGGAAACCCCGCTCCCGCTTCCCGTCCCGGAAACACCGTCGCCAGGTCTCCCAGCTCCCGGTCGATTCGGCGCAGCGTCTGCTGGGTTTCGGTGGCCGGCATGCGGGCCCGGGTTGAGTCGGCCATCGAGTCCTTGCGGTCGCGCGACTGGGCGCGCGCCTCGGTGTAGAGTCGCATCAGCTCGGTGGACGAGTAATGCAGGATGTCGAACCGCCCCGCGATACGGGCCCGGGCGGTGTCCTTCCCCTGCGCGGCGATCTGGCGCTCGATCCAGATGGCGACGCTTCCCGGGCCACGGCGTCCACCCGGCCCGGCGTGGGGCCGTACCCGAGCCGGTTCAGGGCGTGGAAAGCGGAATCGCGGGAGCTAAGGGGAGTCTGAGCGGAGGCCAGGGAGCCGGTAACCAGGCTCAAACCTGCAATCAGCGAACGAATTTTCGACGTTGGCATGGGCTTAGGGCTCCGGAACGTCCCCGAAGTTAAGCCGGCGTTGTCGAGCGGTTCCCCTCTCCGTTTACGGAAGGGGGACAGGGCTGAGGTGGCGAGGTCTAACGCAAATCAGTCCCCGGTGCTACCATTGCGGCTTCCCTCCAACCTATCCCGAGGACCTATGACGAACAGCCACCGAATCCGCTCCAGTCTTCCCCTCGTTCTCGCCCTGGCGCTTGCCGCGACCACGGTCGCCCGCGCCCAGATCGAGGAGCCCAGGATCCCGCTCCAGACCAAGATGAGCGAGCTCACCCGGTTCCGTACCGAGTACGCCGAGAATTTCAACAAGAAGGACATCAACGCCGTGGTGGCGATGTATTCCCGCGATGTCATCGTCGTTGAACCCACCGGCAACGTCATCAAGGGCATCGACGGCGTCCGGGCGTGGTTCACCCAGGGTGCCGCGAATCTCCCCCACCTGGTGATCGAGTCCGACAGCATGACCGTGTACGGCAATACGGCAGTGGATGTGGGCACCGCGAAGCAGCACCCGGCGGCCGGTGGAGAGATGGTTGCCCGCTATATCGTCGTGCTGCGGCGGGACCTGAACGGCTGGAAGATTGTTCGGCTCATCAATACCCCGGTGACCACGGGCGGTGGGATGTAACGTGCGCGTACTGCTTTTCCTCGCCGTCTCGCTCGGCGCCGCCTCGGCGGCCGCCGGGCAGACGGGGGGTACCACCACTGATTCCGCCAGCTACGCCCTCACCAGCGTCACCCTGATTGACGGTACCGGCGCCCCCGCTCGACCGGGCACTACGATTGTGGTGACCGGCGACCGCATTGCCGATGTCTTCCCCGATGGCAGCAGGCCGCTTCCGCCGGGCGCCCGCACTCCGAACGTCACTGGCCGCTACGTTATTCCCGGCCTCATCGACACCCACGTCCATCTCGCCACCGATCCCAGCAATGACGACTCCCTCCCGTTGACCGAGCGGAAGCTCAGGTCGGCGTTGCTGGGTGGGATCACTACCGTGCGGGACATGGCGGGTGACGCGCGGCAGCTCGGCTTCCTCGCGCGCGCCGCGGCGGTAGGCGATATCGCGTCTCCCTCGATCTACTATTCCGCGCTGTTTGCCGGACCCGATTTTTTCACCGATCCCCGGGTCCACTCGACCAGCGCAGCCGTCACTCTGGGCGAGGCACCCTGGGCCCGCTCCGTTACCTTGCTGGCCTTCGAGATCGACAGCGCGCCGCCCGATTGGCGCCGCCGGAACCGGCTGGACTACGCGAAGATCCCGGCCAACGACTCGACCCTGGACCGGTTGCTCCGCAGCATGGCAGCGCGGGGAACCATCTTCGAGCCCACGCTCTTCGTCTACTGGACTCGTGACAGTACCTCGGCGGCTCTGCGCTGGGGCGCCGCGATTACCCGGCGCGCCAATCAAGTCGGCGTCGCCATCAGTGCGGGGACGGACATGATGGTCGGCAATGAAGCCGACATCCAGGACAGCCCACCCCACCTGCAACAGGAGCTGGCACTGCTGGTGAGGGCGGGTCTCACTCCCGGCCAGGCGCTGGTCGCCGCGACCAGCACGGCAGCCCGGGTGATTGGAGTGGATAGCCTGGTGGGAACCGTGACGGCGGGGAAGTATGCGGACCTGGTCGTGCTGACCGCGGATCCGCTGGCGGATATTTCGAACACGAGGAGGATTGAGATGGTAGTGCACCGGGGAGTGGTGTATCGGCAGGGGGTGAGGTAGGGGAAGGGGGCCAGGGGGTTAGGGCCTGACCGTCAGCTCCCCCCGCAATCTGATATCCACCGACGAGCCCCCGACCATCACCCGAAACCTCCCCGGCTCGATGACTCGCCGCAGGTCGCGATCGAGCAGCGACAACTGCACCGGCGCGATGCGAAGGCTGACGCGGGCTTCTTCGCCCGGTTCCAGGTGAACCCGGCGGAACCCCGCGAGCTTCATCACCGGCTGCGCCACGGAAGCGAGCTCGTCCCGCAGATAGAGTTGTACCACTTCGTCTCCCGCCCGGGTTCCCGTGTTCTTCACCAGGAGACTCACCGTCGCTGAATCGGTCTTGCTGATCTCCGCGGGTTGGACGTGGAGGCCGCTGTATGCGAAGGAGGTATAGCTCAGTCCGTACCCAAACGGAAACGCGGGCCGGCCGGTGAGATCGGCATAGTCGTCGCCGCGACCAGTCGGCTTGTGATAGTAGGTGAGGGGAAGCTGGCCCTCAGAGATGGGGAATGTCACCGGCAACCGGCCCGCGGGGTTGAAGTCACCGAGCAGGACGTCGGCGACCGCCTCGCCGCCCATCTCGCCGGGATACCAGGCCAGGAGCACCCCCGGCACCTGGTTGATCCAGCCGCCCATGGTGATCGCGCTGCCGCCGACCAGCACCACGACCACCGGCCGGCCGGTGGCGGCCACCGCCCGGATCAACTCCTCCTGGTGTCCCGGGAGCCGGAGTGAAGACCGGTCCCGGAACTCGCCTTCTTCGATACCAGCCACTACGATGGCGACGTCGCTGCTGCGGGCGGTGGTGACCGCGCGGGCGATTGCCTGGAGCCATCCCTTCGAGACGCCGTAGTCCCACACCAGCCTCACGCGCGCTCCGCCGGTGTTCTCGAAGTATTCGAGCTTGATGTCATACTGCCGGCCGGCCTCGAGCCGCACCGTCGTTGTCAGCGTGCGGTACGACCCTTTGCGCCAGTTGTCGATCAGGAGCACGCCGTCGAGGTACAGGCGGTAGCCGTCGTTGCCTTCGACGCCCAGCTGCACCGGCCCGGAGGCCGGCGGTACCGATGCCGGCGCGACAAGTTTTCCCGTCCACCGCACCGAGAACCAGTCAAACGGCACCGTGGAATCAGGACCTGTCAGCGTCCAGCCAAAATCAATCGCCGGATCATGGCGAGTGACCCTGGGCTGGCCGGCCATACTGATGTTGTCCCAGTATTCGCCCTGGAGCCCGGAGAGATTGACACCGGGAACCGGTACCAGCTCAGGTGCTCCACGCCCGGGGCCCGGTTCGTAGGCCACGGTCGCCGCCGGCAGTTTCCGGCGGATCCCATCGAGGATCGTCACCCGGTCCCTGCCTGGCCCGCTGTATCCTCCCAGCCTCGCCTCCACCGCATCGCTCCCGATGACGGCGACGCGCGTGAGCTCCGGAGCCAGGGGCAGGGCATCGCCTTCGTTCTTGAGCAGGGTGATGGCTTCGTGTGCCGCCTCGAGCGCCAGGGCACGATGCGCCGGTGTTCCGTTCGACAGCGCAGCGCTATCGGCGTCCACGTAGGGGTGTTCGAACAGCCCCAGTTGAAATTTCAGCCGAAGCACTCGTCGCACCGCCCGGTCGATCACCTTCGAGTCAATCGCCCCGCTCGAGAAGGCGGGCCAGAACAGCTTCGCGTGATCGGCCGAGGTCTGGAACATCACGTCGAGGCCGGCCTCGAGCGCGAGCCGGGCGGAGGTCGCGTAATCCGGCGAGGTAAAGTGCAGTATGTTGGCGCCACCGGTGGCGCCGGCGTCGGCGATGACCACTCCGGAGAAGCCCCAGTCTTCGCGCAGTACCTGGTTCAGCAGCCAGTTATTGGCGGTGGCCGGCGAGCCGTCCACCGAGTTGTACGCCGCCATCACCGATCGGGCGTGCCCGCGGTGGATCGCGGCCCGGAACGGCGGGAAGTGAATCTCCTCGAGCAGCCGGCGGTTCCAATCGATCGGGTAGCTGTCCCGCCCGCCGTCCCCCACGTTGGCGACGAAATGCTTCGGGGTGGTAACCACTCCCGCTGATTCGAAGGGCTGGATGAAGGCGAGCCCCATCTGGGTGACCAGCCAGGGATCCTCGCCGTAAGTCTCCTCCACCCGCCCCCAGCGCACGTCGCTTGCGATGTTCAACACCGGCGAGAGCACCTGGCGGATGCCCCGGGTGCGGGTTTCCCGGGCTATCGCGTCCGCCACTCGGCCCATGAGCGAGGTATCCCAGGTCGCGGCCAGCCCGATGGCCTGGGGAAACGCGGTGGCACCGTCCTGGACCAGGCCGTGCAGCGCCTCTTCGAATGGAATGGTCGGGATGCCGAGGCGGGTGTGTTCGACGAAGTAGCGTTGAATGCGGTTGATGCGGAGGGCGGTTTCGCGCGGCCCCGTGGACGAGTCGTTTCCGGGTCGGAGCTGGAGGCCAAAGGCTCCGTGTTGATATGACGCCAGCCCGTCCTTGAGCTCATCCACCACCATGAACAGCTGCCAGAACTTCTCTTCCAGGGTCATCCGGTCGAGCAGGTCGCTGACCCGGTCGTCGACGCGTCGGGTGGCGTCCCTATATGCCGGCTCGCCATGCTGAGAGCAGGCAGCGATGGTGAGCCAGCAGGCAGCCACAACGCGCCTGCGTGCGCGGAGCGATACGCGAATCCCAGTCATATTCGGTGTGGTGAGATCGGTGACAACTTAACACCAGGAAAGGCACAGGGGCTGTTCTTCGCGGTCACCGCGCTACTTCGCGATCTTCGCGAGGAGCAGTTGCAGTCGCCGAATCACCCTGGATATGACGAACTCACGATTGTGTCTTGACAGCTTCACCCGGGTCTCCCACATATCACAGATGAGCCTTCCCGATCTGCTCCGCCGGGCCGAAGGCGCTGACCCCGTAGTCGCGGATCAGCTGTTCGCTCTCCTCTACAACGAGCTGCGGCGCCTGGCCGATGCTCACCTCCGCCGGGGCCATGCTCCCCTGACACTGGGCACCACCACCCTGGTGCACGAAGCCTATCTGAACATGGTCGGGCGGTCCGAGGCCGAGTTTCCCGACCGGGCGCGGTTTTTCGCGTACGCCTCCCGCGCGATGCGGGGACTGGTGATCGACTACGCCCGCCGCCGGTCGGCCCTGAAACGCGGCCGCCAATATGAGATCACCCTGACCGAAGACGCCGGCGACAGTCTCGCGGTTGCGGCGGCAGCCACCGACCTGCCCGCCCTGGGCGAGGCGCTGGCAGAGCTGGCGACGCTGGATCCGCCGCTGGCGGAGCTGGTGGACCTGCATTTCTTCGGCGGATTTTCTTTCGGAGAGATCGCGACGTTCCGGGGAGTGTCGGAGCGCACGGTGCAGCGGGACTGGCGTAAGGCTAGAGTGCTCCTCCACCGCACTCTCAGCGATCCAGGTCAGCCATGAGCTGTTGAGCCCGCAGCGTTTCCGGAAAGTCGGGACCGCCGCCCTGGAGTAATGCGGTCAGCGCCTGGCCAATCGCGGTCCTGCCCTTCGCCGTATCGCCGAGCGCCAGCAGCGCTCCCCCCTCGATCAATCGCGCCTGTCCCGCCTTTGCACTTTCGCTCAGGGAGAGCGAATCGGTGACGACGTTCTCCATCGTCTTGTGGACCAGGTCGAGCGCTTCCACCGGTCTTCCCAGGGCCAGTCTGATCTCGGCCAGCTGCAGCGCCACCAGCGCCATCCGATGCTGCTGTTTTCCTTCGAAATAGCCATTGTTGGTGAGCGCGGCTGTGAAGGAGGTTGCCGCCGCCGCAGTATCGCCTTTCGCCAATGCGATCCAACCGTCAATCGTGGGCCCATCGGGAAGCACGTCGTCGGTGCCCCGCACGTGGGGATAGGAATGAATGATCGCGTCGAGCCGGGTCCTGGCACGAATGGCTTCGGCAAAGTGGCCCAGCCGCGCCTGGGCGCGGCCGACGCCAAACGAGCCCCGCCCTTCCCAGAAAAGATTCTTCTTCTCGACCGCCTGCCGGACGATAATACCGAAGTACCTGGCGGCGGAGTCGGCATGACCCTGGTACAGTGCGACTTCCGCGTAATGGACCAGCGGCTGCCAGGGGATCTGACCTTCGGGATCCATAGCGGCCGCCGTCAGCAGCACGCGATGAAGAATCGCTTCCGCGTCCCGGGTCAAGCCAAGGTCGACCAGCGTTAATGCGAGGTTATGCTCGGCCATGATACGAAAACTGGTGCTGCCGTACCCCGTGCTATCCATCAGCCCGAGGGCACGCCGGAACATGGCGACCGATTCCCGGAGCTGACCGGTCGCATTGTAAGAGTAGGCCAGCGAGTTCAGGACGGAGATGTAGGTCAGGTCCCGATTCTCCCCGAGGCTGTCCATGATGCTCATGGCCTGGCGAGCCCAGACCACGCTCTGCTCGGCACTGTCCGCCTCAGAGCCCAGCGCCGCCCGTCGAGCCAGGCATGAGGCACGGGCTCTGGGATCATTGGCTTCAGGCAGCGAATCCGCGGCCATGAAGCCGCGCCATGCGTCTTCATACTTGCCCTGGAGCCTCCAGTTGTCCGCCCTCGCGCATCGGATGGTGGGGAGTTGAGTTTGCAATCGGTTGGCAATCGCCAATGATTCAGCCCGGCTGAGCAGGTCCTCACTGATATCCACGCTGCCCATTTCGCCGTAGCTGTCCGATAGCTGGATCAGCAGCGGCAACAGCATCTCCGGATCGGCGGCGAAACGCCGGTCCAGCACTACCCGGGCGGAGTCGAGGGCCTCGCGCATGGTGATCGGCTTCTCGCCGACCTGGGAGAGCAGGGCATTCTGGAAATCGACCTGGGCGTCGGCGAACCTGCGCTGCTGCAGGGCCTCGTCTCGTTGACGCTGGGCTTCCCGCGTCTGCGCGATGGAAAAAATGGTCGCCGCCACCAGCCCGGCCGCCGTGAGCGCTCCAGTAATCACCCCGGTCTGGTTTCGCCGCACGAATTTCCTGAACCGGTACGCCATGGACTGGGGCCTGGCACTCACAGGCTCCTGTCGCAGAAATCGATTCAGGTCATCGGCAAAGGCTGCCACCGTCTGGTAACGCTCGGCCGGTGGTTTGCGGAGCGCCTTGTCGAGGACGGTATCGAGGTCACCCTGACCCAGCGGCTCCGGTTCTCTTTCGAGTAGCGCATGCACCATCTCGGCGGGGGTGCGACTGCGCTCGCCGGTGGGGTGACGGCCGGACAGCAGGACGTACAACAGCACGCCCAGGGAATAGACGTCGGTGGCGGTGGTGAGAGTCTCACCCCGGATCTGTTCCGGAGCCGCGTACTGCGGGGTAAAGACCCGGCCTCCTTCCAGGGTCAGCGCGGTGCGGTCGTCACCGGTGTCGCCGTCCAGCAGCTTGGCGATCCCGAAATCGAGCAGCTTCACCGTCCCATCAGCGGTGACCAGGATGTTCGACGGCTTGAGGTCGCGATGGACGATGAGATTGGCGTGGGCGTGACCCACGGCGTCCAATACCTGGAGGACCAGCCGGATTCGATTGGCGGCGCTGAGATTGTGACTTCGGACAAACTCGTCGATGGGGACGCCGTCGACGTGCTCCAGGACCAGGTAGGGTTGGCCGGTCGGGCTGATGCCGGCATCCAGCAGCCGGGCGATGCCGGGATGGGCCAGCCGGGCAAGCACCGAGCCTTCACGGCGAAATCGTTCCTGCGCTGTCGGGTTCACCATTGCGAGGTTCAACAGCTTCAGGGCGGCAACGCCCTCGAACCGTCCATCGGTGCGCCGGGCCAGCCACACGGTTCCCATCCCGCCCTGTCCCAGCGGACGCTCCAGCCGATAGGCGCCAAGCTCCAGGCCCTCGAGGCTGACATCGGGCATGCCCGAGAGGAATCCGCGCCGGTCCGCCAGCGCCTCTTCGTCGAGGAACGCCGTCAGCTCCGCCGCGAGAACAGGCGATCGTTCCGACAGCTCCCGCAACCACCGGCTCCGCTCCTCGGGCTCCAGGTCCAGGGCCTGGTCGAGCAGCGGTTCAAGGGACACCCAGTTGGCGCGATCGATAATGGGCATAGGTCTGTCAGATACTAAATCGTAGGAATGCAGCCAATCCCGTCATTGGCAACTCAAGGACCCCACTCGAACCGAAGCCCTCTTCCCCGTTCCCCCTCTCCCGTAACGGGAGAGGGGGCCAGGGGGTGAGGGGTTTGTTCTGTCGGGATTCGCCTGGCCATTTCGATGTACTCAGTAGGGTACTGGATGGCCCCTGGTCCCGGCAAGCCGTAAGTCCCTTCAAATCATCAGGATGGCTCTATGCGCGCGACCTCTGGAATCCGAGCGTTGTTAACGGTACTCGTGGCTGGCGGGGTCCTCTCCGGCTGCGGCAGCGACGACGTTGCGGCGCCGGCCGGCACCCCCAGGCTGGATCGGGCGGCGATCACCAGCCTGGCCGATACGGTTCGGCTCCTCGCTGCCGGTCGTGGCGTCGGACCGCTGCCGTCACCGGCCCCGGTGCGCCCGGCGCTGGTCGCGCTCGGCCAGGCCCTGGCCTTCGACAAGATTCTCTCCGGCAATCGCGACATCTCCTGCATGACCTGCCACCTGCCGGCCTTCGGTACCGGCGACGATCGGAGCCTGTCCATCGGCCAGGGTGCCAGCGGGCTGGGACCGGTGCGGCAGCATCCGCAGGGACTGTTCATCCCCCGGAACGCGCCCCCGCTCTTCAACCTCGGCGCGATGAAATCGCTCTTCTGGGATGGCCGGGTCAGCACCGACTCCCTGGGCCGGTTCCACACGCCGGCCTCGGCCCAGCTGACGCCTGATATGACGCGGGTGTTCGAGTTCGGGCCGGTGTCCGCGCTTCCGCTGTTCCCGGTCCTCTCGCGGGAGGAGATGCGCGCCTTCAGCGGGAACGAGCTGGCCGCCATTCCGGATGACGAGATGCGGAGAATCTGGGCCAGCCTGATGGTACGGTTGGGGCAGATCCCCGAGTATCGCCAGATGTTCGCCGCGGCGTATCCCGGGGTTCCCTTCAAGCAGATGACCTTCGCCTACGCGAGCAACGCCATCGGCGGTTTCCTGATCGACAAGTTCCACTTCAATGAGTCGCCGTGGGACCGCTTCCTCGCGGGCGATGATGCGGCGCTCGATGCGGGACAGCTGGTGGGAGCCAGGGATTTCATGAGCCTGCGCTGCTCCATCTGTCACAACGGGCCGGCCTTTACCGACAACCAGTTCCATAACGTCGCGGTGGCCCAGTTCGGACCCGGCAAGGGCAATGGCTCCGGACAGAACGACGACTTCGGCCGGCTGAACGTCCGGGAACAGGCCGCCATGAAGTACGCCTTCCGGACACCGGCGCTTCGCAACGTGGTCCTGACGGCCCCGTACGGCCATGATGGCGCGTTCTTCAGCCTGCACGACTTCATCGGCCACTACAGCGAGTCGGATATCAAGCTCCGGAGTTTCGACCCGATGGCCCTCGAGCCCCTGCTCCAGGGCACCGTGCTCGCCAACGTCAATGATATCCTGGCCACGCGTGATACGGTCATCAATGGCGTGGTGATTCCGGACTCCATTGTGGATCACCTGACGACGTTCATGTCCGCGCTGACCGACGACCCGATTCACTATCCCACCGTCATCCCGGCCCGGGTGCCGAGCGGGTTGCCGATCGACACACCCTAGCGGGGAGGCGGGGGAAGCGGTGAAGCAAAGGCATGAAGGGCGGAACCCCAAATGGGCTCCGCTCTTCTCTTGTCTTCTACTTCCCCGCCTCCCCGCCTCCCCGCCTCCCCGCCTCCCCGCTTCCCCGCTTCCCCGCTTCCCTCACGCCAGCTCCGCGAGTTGCTTGGCCAGCTCCCGCGCCGACTGCACCCGGTCATCCGGCGTCCTGGCCATCAGCTTGAGCACCAGCGCCGACAGTGCCGACGGGATCTCCGGGTTGACCTGGATCGGCGGCACCGGGGTCTCGGTGAGCACCCTGCTGATGAGCGCGATGGCATTCTTCGCTTCAAAGGGCAACCGCCCGGTGAGGCACTCGTAGAGCACCAGGCCGGTGGAATAGAGATCGCTCCGGGCATCCACCTCGTCGGCCAACAACTGCTCCGGAGAGGCGTAGGCCGGCGTCCCGACTACCAATCCCACCTCGGTCAGATTGCTGGTTCGCTCGGCCAGCCGGGCAATGCCAAAGTCCATCACCTTGAGCACACCCTCGGGGTCGAGCAGCAGGTTCTGGGGCTTGATGTCGCGATGGATGACGCCCTGTTCGTGCGCCACCGCCAGCGACTCGGCCAGCTGGATGCCGATGGCCAGCGTGGACGGAACGCTGAGCCGGCCGCGGGTATCCATCAGCTGGCGCAGGGTGACGCCTTCCACGAACTCCATGGTGAGGTAGTAGGCCCCGCCCCATTCGCCGAAGTAGTGGGTCCGCACCACGTTCCGGTGGGTGATGCGATAGGTGAGCCGGATCTCGCTCTTGAACCGCTCCAGGATGCTGTCGTCGGCGAGAAACTCGGAACGCAGCGTCTTGATGGCGACGTCCTGGCCCAGCTCGAGGTCCTTCGCGCGATACACCGTCCCCATCCCGCCCCGTCCCACCACCGCCATGATCTCGTAGCGCTCGGCGAAGCGGGCGCCGGTGGTGAGGTTGCCGGCATCCATGGTGGCCGCGAAATCGGCGGTCTCCCGGCGGGCGACGTCGATGTCTCCCCGAAGCTCGCGAATCTGCTGCTGCAGCCGCTCTTCCCGCTCCTTCACCTGGCTTACCATGCCGTCGAACACCCGGGCGAGCTTACCCAGCGCGTCATCCCGGTGCGCAATGGACGCCAGGCTCCCCGCGGTGTAGTGGCCCGACTCCACGGCGCTCGCCGCCTCGATCACCTGCTGCACTTCTTCCAGGTAGCGCTTCTCCTGGTCCCGCAGCCGCTTCTTTTCGAGACTGGCGCTGATCCGGGCCCGTAGCAGTACCGCGTCGAAGGGCTTGGAGAGGAAGTCTTCCGCACCTCGCTCGATGCAGCGCACCACGCTGGGCATGTCGTCCATCGCCGAGATCATGATGACCGGGATGTCCCGGGTGGCGGCATCGCTCTTGAGCTGCTCGAGCACCGCATAGCCGTCCAGTTCCGGCATCAGTACGTCCAGCAGCACCAGGTCGAACGGAGTCTCGCCGATCCGGGTCAGCGCCTCGCGCCCGTTCCCGGCCGAGCTGACGGCATAGCCTTCCCGTTCCAGCCGGCGGCGCAGCACCTCTCGGTTGTCCTCTACGTCGTCGACCACGAGGATCTTGGCGCGGTCACCGGCCGGTACGGCGGCGGCTCGCGTTTCAGCGCCGGAGGGGCGAGGCGCGGTGTCGCCATTCTTCGTGGGGACCAGCCGCTCCGCCGCGGCCTTGATGCGGAGCAGGTCCTGCCCGAACGATTCGCCGGGCGGCAGACTGTCGGAGCCGAGCAGCGCGCGCATGTGGGCGAGGATGCGACCCTGCGGCACTTTCATGGACTGGTAGAGTTTGTTTAGCTCATCGCTACTGACTTCGGCGCGGGTGGGATTGAGGGTTGAGTTGATGAGGGCGAGAACTTCGCGGGCGGCGGTCAGCGTGTCTTCCAGCGCGCTGCGACAGTTGGCATAGCCGGAATCGCCGGCATCCTCCAGCAACATTTCGGCGTAGCCGACGATGTGGTTGACCGGCGTGCGCAGGTCATGCCGAAGCTCTCCAACGGACAGGGTAGGTCGGGCCTCCCCGCCCGACTCAGGTCGGGTCTCCGTGCCCGACTTCACCTCGGGCTTCCCTTGAGCAACGTCTCGATCTTCTCCAGCAGCCGGGGCAGCTCGATCGGCTTGGTGTCGTAATCGTTGCACCCGGCGGCGAGCGCCTTTTCCCGATCACCGGCCATCGCATGAGCCGTCAGCGCGATGATCGGGACATTCTGACCCTTGGGCGTAGCACGCACCTGGCGGGTCGCTTCCCACCCGTCCACTTCGGGCAGGCTCATGTCCATGAGGATCAGGTCGTAGCCTCCCTCGGTCGCCATCGCGACGCCCTGGCGGCCGTCCACGGCGATCACGACCTCAAAGCCTTTGCGAACGAGCCGCCGCGACAGCATGTCGCGGTTCATCTCGTTGTCTTCGACCAACAGAATCTTGGGCATCAGCGTCCTCTATGATTGAAGATATAAGATTGAGGATTGAGGATTGTACCTGCATGTGCTTTTCAATCCTCAATCTTCAATCTTACATCCTCAATTTACGTGTGTCGGCAACCGAATTGTAAACGCCGAGCCTTTGCCCGGCTCGCTCTGAACCTGGACGTCGCCGCCCATCATGTGGCAGAACCGCCGAGTGATCGCGAGACCGAGCCCGGTGCCGCCGTACTTGCTGGTGGTGGATGCCTCCGCCTGTGCAAAGGCCTCGAACAGCCGGTCCATCTGCTCCGGCGACAGGCCGATTCCGCTGTCGGCCACGATAAAGACCACCATCTCCTCGCCCGAGCCGGCATCGCGCTCCCGCTCGACGGTGAGAGTGATGTCTCCCCCGGTGGTGAACTTGCAGGCATTAGAAAGCAGGTTCAACAGCATCTGGCGGACCTTGGTCAGGTCGGCGTGCATGGAGCCTGGGTGGGGCGGACTCTTGACGGTGATCCGGTTCTGGTTCCGTTTGGCCAGCGGCGCGGCGGTGCTCAGCACGTCGTCGATCATCGGGCCGAGCTCAAAGGTCTCCAGGTGGAGCTGCATCTTGCCGGCCTCGATCTTGGAGAGATCGAGGATGTCGTTGATGAGAGCGAGAAGATGGCGACCCGCCGTCTGCACCTTCTGGAGATCGGCCGCGTGCTCGGCATGCCCCATCTCTTCGACTTCCTCCTGGAGCATCTCGCTGTAGCCGATGATCGCGTTCAGCGGGGTGCGCAACTCGTGGCTCATGCTGGCGAGAAAATGACTCTTGGCGGTGTTCGCCGCTTCGGCGTCGCGCCGGGCATGCAATAGCTCGGTCACGTCGTGGTACAGGGCAACCAGCCCGACCTGCTCCTCGTCCATGAGAATCGGCACCGCCAGAATCTCCACGTCCACCGGCGCCCCGTCCTTCCGGCGCCGCTGTCCCATGCCGTGCACCGATTGCCGCTTCGCGTTGGCCTGCTGGGTGTAGGCCAGCGCTTCGGCGCGGGTGGTCTCGTCGGTCACCAGGTCATCCAGGTTCCGGCCCATCGCCTCGGCGCGGGTGTAGCCGAACAGCTCCTGGAACGCCGGATTGCACGAGGCGACGTTGTCGTCCCGGTCCAGGGTCACGATGGCGACCGGTATGTTGAAGACCAGGGTCTCCAGGTATTGCCGTTCCCGCCGGGCCGCGGTGTAGAGCCGGGCATTTTCGATGGCGATCGCGGCCGGCGGAGCGAACATGTTGAGCCGGCGAAGGTCTTCCTCGTCGAACACCCGCGCGGGATCCGAGTGCACCATGGCGAGCGCGCCCACCAGCCGGCGCCCGATCAGTAACGGCGCCGCCATCACCGAGTGGACCATCACGTCGGAATACTGCCCCGACTGGCCCAGCCATTCGTGATAGGAGGGGATGATCAGCGGCTCCAGCGTCTTCGCCACGGTGCCCATGGCGCCTTCGCCGACCTTGAGCCGGGTGCCGGTGGATTCCTTGCCGATGCTCTTGCTGGCCACCACCAGCAGCTCCCGGGTCTCTTCCTCATAGATGGCAACTTCACCTCCGGTCACCCGGAGCAGCGACACCGCCCGCTCCAGCACCGACTCGAGGACCCGGGACAGCTCGAGATCGCCGGAGAGCTGGGCCACGGTGTCGAGCAGCGCCTTCCGTTCGTCGGCGCGGCGCCGCTCGGTCTCCAGGAGCCGGGCCCGCCCGATGGCGATGCTGGCCTGCAGCGCCGCGGCTTCGAGGATTTCCAGGTCCTCGTCGGTAAACGCATCGGTCTCGGCCGACTCCACCACCAGGACTCCGATGGTATGATCGTCCACTCTGAGCGGCACGTCCACCTCGGACCCGCTTACCTGGGTGGCCCGGTAACTCGCCTCGCGACGCACGTCGGGGGTGTAGTAGGTGCGGCCATCCGCGAGAGCTCGCTCGCTCAACCCCTGGCCCGGTGGCAGCCGAAACCCCGGGGGTACGTCGGGCCAGCCGACGGTGGCCTGGAGGACCCGATCGCCGGTGGCGGCATCCACCAGCAGAATGGCGACGACGCTGTAACCGAGGCCCTCGTCCTGGAGGCCGGTGACGACCGACTGGTACAGCTCGGTTTCGTCCCGCGCCGCTGCGATCCCCGTGGTGAGCCGGAGCAGGGCGGCCTGCCGCGGCGCCACGGCGGTATGGTTCCGGGGACTCATCGCTGGCCCCGCGCCCCCACCAGGCCGCGGATCTCGGCCAGCAGCGTTTCCGCCTCGGTAACCCGCCACCCTTCCTGGTCCTGGAATGCGCTGGGGCTGGAGTCGCGGGCGTATTTCTTTATCACCGCGGTGAGCCGTTGCCGATCGATCGGCTTGGTCAGATAGTCCGAGGCGCCGAGCGTGAAGCCCAGGTTCTTCTCGTCCACGATGGTGAGCATGATGACGGGGATGTCGGCCAGCGCCGGGTCGCCCCTGAGCTTGGTCAGCACCGCCCAACCGTCCATTCCCGGCATCACGACGTCGAGCGTGATGGCATCGGGTTTGGTTTCGGCGGCCAGCCGCAGTCCAGTCTCGCCCGACGCGGCCTCGATGACCCGGAAACCTTCCTTGCCGAGGAACCGCGCCAGCAGGTTACGGGCATGGGCATCGTCGTCAATAACCAGGATGGTCCCCGCCGCGCCGCCGGTCTTCGAGGCGTCGCTCGTCACCGCTTCCTCGATGCGCTCGCCGATCGGAATCCGCGCGGTGAACGTCGAGCCCTTGCCCAGCTCGCTGCTCACGGTGACGTTGCCGCCCATCAGTTGACAGAACTTCCGGGAGAGGGCCAGCCCCAACCCGGTGCCGCCGAATTTGCTGGTGGTCGCCGCTTCCGCCTGGGTAAAGGCTTCAAAGAGCCGGCCCATCTGTTCGTTGGTCATCCCGATTCCGGTGTCGCTCACCCGGAATTCCATCGCGTCCGGCTCCCGTTCCACCGCCAGGGTGATGACCCCGTGGTCGGTAAACTTGGTCGCGTTGGACAGCAGGTTGAGCAGGACCTGACGGAGCCGGGTGGCGTCGGCCCGGATCGCGCCGGGATCGCCCAGCAGCTGGAGATCCAGCCGATTGCCGTTCCGCTCCACCAGCGGCCGCACCGTGGTGGCCACTTCTTCCACCACCGTCTGTACATCGACCGTCTCCAGGTAGAGGTCCATCTTCCCAGCTTCGATCTTGGAGAGGTCCAGCACTTCGTTAATGAGAGTGAGGAGGTGGCGGCCGGCGGACTGGATCTTCTGGAGGTCGGGGATCATCTCCTGGTGCCCGCCGTCGGCCGCGTCTTCCTGGAGCATCTCGCTGTAGCCCAGGATCGCGTTCAACGGGGTGCGCAGCTCGTGACTCATGCTGGCGAGGAAGCCGCTCTTGGCGGCATTGGCGGCTTCGGCCGCGCGGCGGGTCTCCAGCAGCTCGCTGATGTCGTGATACAGTCCCATCATTCCGACTCGCTTCCCTTTCACGATCACCGGCACCGCCAGGACCTCCACATCGACCATGGTGCCGTTCTTCCGCCGGCGCTGGCCGATGCCACGCACCGCGTGATCACCCGCTTCCCTGGTATAGGAGACGGCGGCGGCACGGGTAGCCTCGGTGGTGATCAGGTCGTCGAGACTCTGGCCGCTGATCTCCGACTCGGTGTAGCCGTAGAGCTGCTCGAAAGCGGGATTGCAGGAGACGACGTGGTGATCGGGATCCAGGGTAACGACGGCCACGGGGCTATTGCGGACCAGCTCGGCGAAGTATTGCTGCTGCTCCTGCTGCGCCATGAAGAGATGGGCGTTTTCGATGGCAATGGCGGCCTGGGGCGCGAAAAGGCTGGCCAGCCGCAGGTCGCTCTCGGTGAAGCGACGGTCGGCATCGGAGTGCCAGAAGTTGATGGCGCCGACCAGGCGCTTGCCGATCAGCAGCGGCATCACCAGCGCGGCGCGGGCCTCCACGCCGGCGTAGCGGGTGGAGCGGCCGGTCCAGGTGTGGTAGTCCTCGATCAGGAGCGGCTTCAGGCTTTCGGCGACCTGTCCCATCGCGCCTTCACCCACCGCGATCCGGGTGCCGACCGAGACCCGCCCCGTATTGTGGTTGGCGACGATTTCCAATTCCCTGGTTTCATGGCGAAAGACCGCCAGTTCGCCGCCGCTCACGTCGAGCAGCCGCACCGCACGGCTCAACACCGACTGGAGAACCTTCTCCAGCTCCAGCTCGGACGAGAGATCGGCGAGCGTGGCGAGAATGGCCTGGTGCTCATCCGCCCGGCGCCGCTCGGCGTCAAGCAGCTGTTCCTGCTGGGCCAGCAGCCGGGCCCGGCCGATCGCGATCGAGGCCTGGTTGGCGGCGGCGGTGAGAATGCCGAAGTCTTCCTGGTCGAACGCGGTGGGCCGGTCGCTCTCCACCACCAGCACGCCGAGGGGGCGGCTGTCGATGATCAGTGGGACGTCCACTTCGCATCCACTGTTGAGACCCGGTACGTACTTCGGTTCCTTTCTGACATCGGGCGTGTAGAGGAGTGTGCCGGTCGAGAGGACCTGGGCCGAGAGACCCTGGCCGGCCGGTACCCGCCAGCCTTCCTGGATTCCGGACCATCCCACCCCGGCCCGCATCACCCGGTCGCCGGTGACCTCGTCAACCAGGAACAAGCCGACGAAGCTGTAGCCGATATGCTTGTCCTGGAGACCGTTGACCACGGCGCGGCAGATATCCTGCTCGTTCGAAGCGACCGCGATCGCGGTGGAGAGGCGGAGCAGGGCCGCCTGGCGGCGTGCCGCGGCGTTCACGCGACCACCTCGAGCCCATTCGCGGAGACCAGGCTCCGCACATAGCTCAGCAGCAGCTCGGGACTGCCGTCGCCCTTGGGCACCACCTGCCGGACCGCGCCGTTCAACCGGGCATGGTCTTCCGCGGTCAGGTCCTTCGCGGTGATCACCACCACCGGAATCCGCTGCCACTCAGGCCGCTCCCGGAGCGCCGCGAGCAGCTCGAACCCGTCCATCTCCGGCATCAGCAGGTCGAGCAGGATGAGGCCGGGTGTTGCTTCCGCGAGCCGAAGCAGCGCGACCCTGCCGTTCTCAGCCACCTGCACTGACCTTCCTTCCGCCGAGAGCGCCCGACCCAGCATGGTTCGAGTGGCTTCGTCGTCTTCCACGATCAGCACCGGCCGGGCCGGGTCTCCCCGGCTATAGCGCCGGAGCACCGCGACCAGCCGGTTGCGTTCGATCGGCTTGGTGAGATATTCCGCCGCGCCCAGCGCGAACCCGATACGCTGCTCGTCGAGAATGGTCAACATCACCACCGGAATGTCTGCGAGATCCCCGTCATTCTTGAGGGCCTCCAGCACCGTCCATCCATCCATCCCCGGCATCAGCAGATCGAGGGTGATCACCACCGGCTTCTCCTGACGCGCCAACGCGAGGCCGGTCGGCCCATCGGGTGCGGTCACCACGCGGAATCCTTCTTTCCGAAGGATGCGCTCCATGAGCGCGCGGGTCGCGGGGTCATCGTCGATGACCAGCACCGTGCCCAGGCGCTCCCCGCCTGACGGCACCGGAGGCCGCGCCACCGCCTCGGTTTCGGTGACGACGACCGGCAGCCGCACCGTGAACGTGGTTCCCTTTCCCGGAGTGCTTGTCACCACGATGTCGCCGCCCATCATCTCCGCGAACTTCTTGCTGATCGCGAGGCCCAGGCCGGTGCCGCCATACTTGGCGGAGGTAGAGGCTTCGGCCTGGGAGAACGCCTGGAACAGCCGGCCCAGCTGCTCTTCCGTCATGCCTACGCCGGTATCGTGCACCGCGAATACGACTCGCTCACCGGCGGGGGATGGCTCCCGCTTCACTTCCAGGCGCAGGGTGCCCCGCTCGGTAAACTTGCTCGCATTGGACAGGAGGTTGAGAAGGATCTGCCGCACCCGGGTCACATCCGCCCGCATCGTCCCCAGGTTGTCCGCCCAGTCGGCCTTGAGCGTGTTCCCATTTCGGGTGACCAGTGGCTGGACCGTCGCCGCGACCGCTTCGAGCATCGGCCGGATCTCGAACGATTCGAGGTACAGCTCCATCTTCCCCGCTTCGATCTTCGACAGGTCCAGCACGTCGTTAATGAGGGTGAGCAGGTGGCGGCCGGCGCCTTCGATCTTCTGGAGGTCGGGGATGAAGTTGCCGTGTCCCTCCGCGGCGGCGTCTTCCTGGAGCATTTCGCTGTAGCCGAGGATGGCGTTGAGCGGGGTGCGCAGCTCGTGGCTCATGCTGGCGAGGAAATGACTCTTGGCGGTGTTGGCGACCTGGGCTTCCCGGCGGGCGCGCAGCAGTTCGGTGATGTCGTGGTACATCGCGATGATGCCGACCTGTTCGCCGGCCACGATGACGGGAATGGTATACACGTCCACGTCCACCAGGGTGCCATCCTGGCGCCGCCGCTGGCCGGTTCCGCTGGTCATCTGCCCGGCGACCCCCTGCCGGGAGTACTGGACCGCCTCGGCCAGGGTTTCCTGGGTGGTCACCAGCTCATCGAGATTGCGGCCCAGCGCCGCGGCCTGGCTGTAGCCAAAGAGTCTTTCGAACGCCGGATTGATGGAGACGATGTTCGAGTTGATGTCGAGGTTGACGGTCGCCACCGGATTGTTGGCTACCAGGCTTTCGAAGTAGCGCTGGGCCGCCGCCAAGAGCCGGGCATTTTCGATGGCGATCGCGGCCTGGGCCGCGAAGAAATCCAGCGCTTGAATGTCCGCAGCACCGAATTGACGGGATGGATCGTTGTGGACTGTTGCGATGGCGCCCACCAACCGTTGGCCGATCAACAGTGGAATTGCGATGACCGATTGCAGGGCCTCCGAGGTGTACTGGCCGGAGCGGCCCTCCCAGTCCTGGTAGCGCGGAATGATCAGGGGCTGGTGGGTTTCGGCCACTTTGCCCATGGCGCCTTCGCCGATTGCCATCCGGGTGCCCACGGCGTCGGTCGGCATCCGGTAGCTGGCCGCGATCACCAGGTCTTTCCGCCACTCGTCGTAGGTGGCCAGTTCGCCTCCGGCCACTTCGAACAACGCCACCACTCGCTCCAGGACGCGGGAAAGTACCCGGGAGAGGTCCAGCTCACTGGAGAGATCCTGCATCGTGGCGAGGAGGGCCTGCTGTTCCTCAGCCCGGCGCCGCTCCCGGCTGAAGAGCCGGGCGTTCTCAATCGCAATCGCTGCCTGGGGCGCGAACATCATCAGCCGGCGGAGGTCGGACTGGCCGAACTTGCGGGCCGGATCGGAATGCACCGTGGCAATGGCGCCGACCATTCGATGCCCGATCATCAGAGGCGCTGCCATCACTGAATGAACCAGCAAATCTTCGTACTTCGTGGATCGGCCCAGCCACTCGCCGTAAGCGGGAATGATCAACGGCTCCAGCGACCGGGCTACGGCTCCCATGGCGCCTTCCCCCGGCTTTAACCGGGTGCCGGACGAGTCTCGCCCGATGTTCTTGCTGGCGACCACCACCAGTTCGCCGGTGCTCTCATCCTGGATCGCCACTTCGCCGCCGGTGACGCCGAGCAAGGTGACCGCACGCTGAAGCACCGCCTCCAGCACCTTGGGAAGCTCCAGCTCGGCGGAAAGATCGGCCAGGGTATCCAGCAAGGCCTGCTGTTCCGAGGCCCGCTCCCGCTCCACGGTGTAGAGCCGGGCGTTCTCAATGGCGACCGCGGCTTGGGCGGCGAACAGATTCATGAGCCGCACATCCTCCTGCCCCAGGCGGCGGGCGGGGTCGGCGTTCACGATGCCGATCGATCCCACCAGGCGGGAGCCGATGAGCAGCGGCGCCACCATGACGGCATGGAGCCCGGTGTTGAGGTACTGACTGGAGCGTCCTTCCCACGCCTGGTAGTCGGGGATGATGAGCGGTTCCCGGGCCATGGCGGCTTGTCCCATTGCGCCTTCGCCCATCGCCATCCTGGTGCCGATGGACGCCCGCCCGATGTTGTGGCTGGCCACGATGACCAGCTCCTCGGTGGGCTCGTCGAAGACGGCGAGCTCGCCTCCGGTCACGCCGAGCAGCGTCACCGCTCGCTTGAGCACCGCTTCCAGCAGCTTGTCCAGTTCCAGTTCAGCCGAGAGATCGGCCAGCGTATCCAGCAGGGCGCGTTGTTCGCCGGCTCGGCGGCGCTCCATCTCGAGAAGCCGGGCCCGGCCGATCGCGATCCCGGCCTGGTTTGCAGCGGCGGTGAGGATATCGAGATCGCCCTTGCTGAACGGGCGGCCACGAGCCCGCTGCACCATCAACTCACCAATGGCGCTTTGACCGGCGTGAAGCGGAAGTCGGAGCTGAGATTCGCTCCCGCCGGCGTCCAGGATGCCCGAACTGGCCCGCAAGGACGGCTCAAATGCCGCGGTGCCGGCGAGGTAGATGCCTACACCGTCGAAGCCGAAGGTGTCCACCCGAAGGGCGTCCACCACGGCGTGGCACACCTCATCCTCCGACTGGGCCTCAGCAATGTGAGTGCTGAGACCGAGGAGGGCGTCCCGCATATCGGCGGATGAAGGGTCCGCCGGTTTGCCGGAAGGTGGTGGGACGGGTTGGCCTTCGATCATGATTGCACGACGAACCGTGGGAAGGGGCGGGAGAAAGCCATAGGACTCCGGCTAAGGCGTGGGGGAAGATGCGGCTTGGAGGGGAGTTACCGCTAGTGCCGGGGGCCGTGACCTTCATCCCCGCCTTCACAGCCAACGCGTAGTAGCATTCCCTCGTCCAACAGACGCCAAGACCTCCCGCGCGATCGAGACGAGTCCAGGATGGGAGTGGCGGTGCAACCTGAAACACGCGCCCCAATTCCCCCGTACTGGGCATCCTGAGGGCGAGTCCCTGACCTCCTTTTCCCGGACTGGCCGCTGATGTATCCGAACCGTGTAGCAGCATGGCTTGCGTTCCACCGCCGCAGCATCGTCCTCTGGACGGCCGCCGCGGTGTCGCTGGCGTTTGTCAGCGGCTTCACCTACAGCGTCACCTGCGGCTTTCATGGCTGTCCTTCGATCGAGGCAATCCGGGCCTACGTTCCAATCCAGGGCGGCCGGGTACTGGATCGGAACGGCGACGTGCTGGGCTACCTCGATCCGGTTCGCCGCATCACCGTCTCGCTCGACCGAATCCCGGTCAACGTCCGCAACGCCTTCATCGCGGTGGAAGACCGCCGCTTCGCCCAGCATCACGGCATCGACTGGCACGGGTTCGGACGCGCGTTCTTCCGGAATGCGACCGCCCTGGGCGTGCGCGAGGGCGCTTCAACCCTCACCATGCAGGTGGCGCGCACCGCCTTCATCGGCGGTGACGATCACTCCGATCACTCCTTCGGCCGCAAGCTGATCGAGCTGCGTCTGGCGCCGCGCATCGAAGATGCGCTCACCAAGGACCAGATCCTCGAGCTCTATCTCAATCTCATCTACCTGGGTGACGACACCTACGGAGTCGAGGCGGCGAGCCGGCACTTCTTCGGCAAGAGCGTCGATCGCCTGACGCTGGCCGAGGCGGCGATGCTGGCCGGGCTGCCCCGGGCGCCGTCGGTGTACGACCCGCGGGAACATCCTGATCGCGCGATCGAGCGCCGGAACCTGGTGCTCTCGCTGATGGCCCGCGAAGGATTCATTACGCCGGATGCGGCAGGTAAGGCCGCGGAGCAGCGGTTGCGGGTCGCACGGGTGGGCTGGACCCCACCAGTCTCCGCCTCCTATGCCGTGGAAGCGGTGCGCGATCGGGTGGCGGCGGAAGTGGGGAGCCACCCGCCCTACACCGAGATCATCGTGCAGACCACCTTCGATCGGGATGCGCAGCTGGCCGCGGAACGAGCCGTGCGTGATCGCGCGGCCGCGATCGGCGGTGGCGTGCAGGGCGCCATGGTGGCTCTCGACCCGGCGACCGGCCAGGTGCTGGCGATGGTGGGCGGCACCGGTCCCGCGCGCGGCAGCTTCAACCGGGCCTGGCTGGCGCACCGGCAACCCGGCTCCGCGTTCAAGCCCTTTGTGTATGCCGCTGCCCTCGAGTCCGGTCTCACGGCGGCCACGATGGTGGATGACGAGCCGGTCGAGATCGTGGATGCCGGGCGCGTCTGGCGTCCGGCCAACTACGGCGATGCTTACGCCGGGACCATGACCATCCGCGACGCCCTCGCCCATTCCGCGAACGCGGCGACGGTTCGGATCAGCCAGCAGGTTGGTATCGCGCAGGTGGTGACGATGGCGCGCCGGGTAGGGATCACCAGCCCGCTCGCCGCGGTCCCTTCGCTCGCGCTCGGCTCTTCAGAGGTGACGCCGATCGAGCTGGTGACCGGCTACGCGCCGTTCGCCAACGGAGGCTGGAAGGTGGAACCGCGCTTCATCGACAGCATCGTGGTGGGGACGAAAACGGTGTACCGGGAAAAATCGAAACCGCCGGTCGCGGTCCTCGATTCCGTCAATGCGTTTCTCGTCACCTCGATGCTTCGTTCCGTGGTGGACGAAGGCACCGGATATTCCATCCGTCAGCTCGGCATCTGGGGCCCGGTCGCCGGCAAGACCGGCACCACCAACAACGGCGCCGACGTTTGGTTCGTGGGATACACTCCGACCATCCTGGCGGGCTTCTGGTTTGGACATGACACCCCCCGCAGCATCGGGCGAAACGCTTCCGCCGGCCGGCTTGCCGCTCCGGCCTGGGCAGCCTTCTACAAGCGGGGATGGCAGGACCGGGAGAACGGCGAGTGGCCGGTGCCCGAGGGCGTCGTGCAGGAAGAAATCGATCCCGAGACCGGGATGCTTGCCGGCGATTACTGTCCCACGACTCGCACCGAGTATTTCCGCTCGGGTACCGAGCCGACCGAGCAGTGCCAGCTCCATGAAGCTGATGGAGGCTTCCTCAGTGACATCAAGAGCGGGATCAAGGGAGCGGTGAAGGGATTCATTTCGCTCTTTCGGAGGTAGATTTCGACCATTCTTCAGACCGAGTCCCCGGAATGCGCGCCACCTGCCTCAGCCTCCTTCTGCTCGCCAGCTTTTCATCCTTCGCCACCGGCCAGGCCACTCCCGCGGGTTGCTGGGCCGGCACCGTGGCCGGCGTACCCGCGCCGCGCCGGGCCATCCTTCAGCTGGTGCCGGGCAACGGCACGTACAGCGCGCGGTTGATCATGCTGGTCCGCAGCGTGGAAATCGATTCCGTTGCTGATCTCGTTGTCCGGGGTGACAGCCTCTCTTTCCGGGCGCCCGGCATGAGTGGAGCGCCCAGTTTTTCGGGCCGGTTCACCGGCGACACGCTGGCCGGCCTCATGCAGACGACCGGCCCCCGCCCGGCTACGGCATTCTCCTTTGCCCGGGTGCGCGACCTGTCGCCCCCAACCCGGCTGGCGGGGCATTGGTTCGGCTGGCTCACCCAGGGCGATGCCGGCGTGATGCGCCTCGGGCTCAGCATTCTCCCTGCGCCCTGCGGTCAGCTGCTGGTCACCATGGACAGCCCCGACCAGGGCAGCAACACGATGCCGGTGACTTCGCTGGCGACCGCCGGCGACTCGTTGTTCTTCGAGATGAGCTATATCAGGGGTGCGTTCCGGGGCGGGCTGGTGGGTGATTCGCTGGTCGGACCATGGACCCAGAACGGCGCCACGCTGAGCCTCCGTCTGGGTCGGCGGGACAGCGCGGTGACCAGCACGCGCCGGCCGCAGGAACCGGTGCCGCCATTCCCCTACACCGAGGAGAATGTCTCCTATGCCAACTCCGCCGATGGAACCCGCCTCGCCGGAACCCTGACCATGCCGCCGGGATCCGGGCCATTCCCCGCCGTTCTCCTGGTCACCGGTTCCGGCGCCCAGGATCGCAACGAAGCGATCATGGGGCACAAACCGTTCATGGTGATCGCCGACTATCTCACCCGACGGGACATCGCCGTGCTCCGGGTGGACGATCGCGGTGTGGGCGGATCCGGCGGCAATACTCTTACCGCCACCATCAGCGATAACGCGGGCGACGCCCTGGCCGGCGTGGAATTCCTCCGCCACCATGCGAAGGTGGATTCCGCCAGGGTGGGATTGATCGGACACTCCGAAGGCGGATGGGTCGCACCGCTGGCGGCGACTCGTTCGTCGCACATCGCCTACATCGTGCTGCTGGCGGGCCCTGCGGTAACCGGAGAACAGATCCGCTACGCGCAGGACTCGGTGCTGGCCCTGGCCTCCGGCGCCTCGGCGGCCATGGTCTCCGCGAATCACAAGATCTCCCTCGCGATGCACCAGGCCCTCAAGGCCCAACCCAACGACTCCCTTGCGGTGACCGCGATGCTCGGCGCAGCCGATGAGGCATATCATCATCTGACGCCGGCGGAAAAGGCCGCGGTGGATACCAGCCAGCTCATGGCCGACAGCGCGGGGCTGCGGCAGCGGCTCCAGATCCTGACCACTCCCTGGTACCGCTATCTCCTGGTTTATGACCCGGTTCCGTCTCTCCGGGCGCTCCAGGTACCGCTGCTGGCGCTGTTTGGCGAGCGGGATCTCCAGGTTCCACCCAAGCAGAGCGTTCCCGCCATGGAACTTGCCACGGCCGGCCGGCGGAACGTCACGATCCGGGTGTTTCCCGGCCTCAATCACCTGTTTCAGCATGCCCGGACCGGGCTGGTCGCCGAGTACGCGAGGATCGACGAGACCATCTCCCCCGAGGTCCTTAAGGTCATCGGGGACTGGATCCTGGCGCTCTCACGTAATTGACTCTGCCGCACTATCTTACCTTTCTACCCCTGGGACCGTCGGGCTCTGAATTCAGGATGGGATCCATCGCGTGACACCGACCAGCACTCTGTGTGAACGTTGCGGCGCCGCCGTCTCGCCCCAGTCCCGCTACTGCTCCGTTTGCGGTTCGGGGGTAACGGCTCGCGCGCCCCGGATCTCCGACACCACCCCGATCACCGCCTTCCAGCCCGGCACCGCTCCCACCCTGGCAGCGTCCAGCAAGAGCTCCCGCACCGAGCGGATGCTCGATCACCTCCGCCAGGCCACCACGGGACAGTATGAAGTCCTGGCCGAGCTGGGAGCCGGCGGCATGGCGACGGTCTACCTGGCCCACGACCTTCAGCTCGATCGCCGGGTGGCCATAAAGCTCATGCATCCCGCCCTGATCGCCGGCGAAGGGATGGCCGAGCGTTTCCTCCTGGAAGCGCGCACCGCGGCCGGATTGAGTCACCACAACATCATCCCGATCTACGCGGTCCGGGTGGAAGAGGACCTGCTCTTCTTCGTCATGAAGTTTGTCGAGGGCCGCCCCCTCGATTCGATCATCGCCAAGGAGGCGCCGCTCGATATCGAGATGGTCCGGCAGATCGTCAGCGAGGTCGCTGTTGCGCTGGGATACGCGCACCACCGGGGCGTGATTCACCGGGACATCAAGCCGGCGAACATCATGATCTCGACCGAGGGCCAGCCGATCCTCACCGACTTCGGCATCGCCAAGGTGGCCGACAAGCAGGGTCTCACCATGACCGGGGCGACGATCGGCACGCCGATCTACATGAGCCCGGAGCAGTGCAATGCGCTGCCCCTCACCGGGGCGTCGGACCAGTACTCGCTGGGGATCATGGCGTACGAGATGCTTACCGGCCGGCCACCGTTCGACGCCGACAGCGTGATGACCATCATGTACAAGCACATCAACGAGCCGGTGACGCCGGTGTTGAAGAAGGTGACGGGGTGCCCACCCGATCTTGCCGCGACCATCGATCGGATGCTGGCCAAGGAGCCGGGTGATCGTTTCCCGGATCTCGCGGAGGTGGCAAAGGCGCTGCAGACGCCTACGATCACCGGCGAAAGCAAGGTGCGGACTCAGCTGGTCCAGTTCGCGCTGAAGGGCGCCAACCGCGAGGTGCTGAGGCGGGTCAGCACGCCGCGGAGCCCGATTCCCAGCATGCTGCGGCCCAAGTCCAGGGTCATTCCCCCGGCGACTTCGGCTCCGATCGAACAGAAGAGTTCCCGCACTCCGCTGCTGGTTGGTGCGGCCGTGGTAGCGTTGAGCGCCATTGCCTTGGCGGTGACCCAGCCCTGGAAGTCGAAGGCGGCAACTACGGCTCCGCAGGACTCGATCACATCCACCAACGCGCAACCTGATACCACGAGCGGGGTGGTGCCGCCGCCTATCGTTGTTGATACGCCTGCTACCCCGGTTCAGTCCACCACTCCACCAGCGCGAACTCCGTCGCATCCGGGGCCGGCGACCGCTACCACTCCGGCCTCGGTGACCACCGTGCGAGTCATCGGAACCACCAGCCTCGGCATCGGTGGAACCACGACCCTCGTGGCGGAGCCGTATGACGGGGAGGGCAAGCCGATGAGCGGGCGGCCGGTCAGCTGGAACTCGAGCGCTCCGGACATCGTTTCCGTGAGTGGCTCGGGCCAGGTGGTGGCGCGGGATGCCGGCCGCGCCGTCATCACCGCGACGATCGATGGCAAAAGCCAGTCGGTCACGGTGACGGTCAGCCAGGACCCGATCGCCAGCATCGCATTGAGCCCCGCCAGTCTCTCCCTGGATCCCGGGCAGACCGCGACCATCACGGCGCAGGTGCGCGGGGCGAGCGGTCGAGCCCTGGACCGTCCGGTCGATTGGAACAGCGGATCGCCTGCTATTGCCAGCGTGACTTCCGATGGCAGGGTGACGGCGAACGGCGCCGGTACTGCGGTGATTACCGGATCGGCCGGTGGCCAGCAAGCCAGCAGCACGGTCACGGTTCGCGACCTCGGTCCAACCGACGCGCAGTTGAAAGCGCAAGTGTCCCAAGCCATCCTCGGGTATGCCTCGGCGCTTCAATCCAAGGATATCGGGCGGGTTCGCCAGTTCTATCCGGGAATGACCACGGTCAGGGAACAGACGCTGCGCCAGGCACTGGCGGACATGGACAACCTCCAGGTGCGGCTCAATGTCGGCCAGGTAGATCTGGCCGGCGCCGACGCAACGGCGCGGGTGACTGGGAGCTGGATCTACAATACCCATGGTCGGCGCGCCCCCCCAATACCGGCGGACAATACCTACCTGCTGGAGCGCCGAGGAAACACCTGGGTCATCACCGATATCCGCTGAGGCCGTATGACGAAAATGTCCCTGGTCCTGATGCTGGTACTGGCTTCACTGGTGGCCTGCGCGACGGTCCTTACCGACCAGAGCAATGCGCCTATCGCCAGTGTGCGGATGACTCCGGACAGCACCGACGTCCCGATCGGTACCGCCACTCAACTCCTGGCCTTTCCGCTCGACTCGACCGGCGCGCTCCGCCCCGGACAGAACGTCACCTGGGCGTCTTCCGATCAACTGGTTGCCACGGTGGATAACACTGGCGGCGTGGTCGGCATCGGCAACGGGACCGCCACGATCACCGCGACGGTGAAGGGCATCCAGGGCGTGGCCCGGGTTCGGGTCGGTCCCGCGCCCCAGATCGCGCTCGCGGCCGACTCGATCGAGTTTGACGCTCAGGCGGGGCAGGCCAGCCCGGCGCCCCAGACGGTCGCGGTGACCAACACCGGCGGGCTCACACTCTCGGGCCTTACCGTCGGTGGAATCACCTACAGCGCGGGAGCCCAGAATTGGTTGCTGGCGCAGTTCGACACCACGGTGGCGCCCGCGACGCTTACGCTCACCCCGGCCACCGGCGCCATCACGACGGTTGGTACCTATACCGCGACGGTTCCCATCGCCGCGCCGGGCGCCTCCAACACCCCGCAACAGGTCGATGTCTTCCTGGTGGTCGCCCCGGGGCCGCCGACCACCTACCAGATGGTTATCACGGCGGGGAACAACCAGCTGGCGGCCGCCGGCATCGCGCTGCCCACCAACCCGCAAGTCACCGTGACGGATTCATTCTCGAACCCGATCGCCGGATTGCCGGTCACTTTCCAGGTAGTGGCGGGAGGTGGATCGCTCAGCGGTGCCACCGTGGTCAACACCGATGGCACCGGCAACGCGGTGGCCACCGGCTGGACCGTGCAGGCGAATGGGTCGGTGCCGGCCGACGGACGCTACGTGAACCAGCTCCAGGCCACGGCGCCCAGCACCACCGGCGTAACGGTCCAGGCGCTCGCCTACTTCAGCTATGCCGCGAACGTCCACGGTATCTTTGCCGCGCAGGGGTGCAACGGTTGTCACGGGGTAGCGAACTTCGGCGGGCTGGAGTTGGACCAGTCCGCTGCAGTGACCTACGCCAATGAGTTATTTGATGTGCCGACGGGCTGTGCGTCGGGAACCCTGAAGCAGGTGGCATCGGGTGGCGGGATTCCGGCGGAAACCGCGAGCCTGTTGATCAACAAGCTGGATCACACCGCGCCGGCTGCCTGCCCGAGCGGGATGCCCAATAACGCGACGTTGATACCGGCCGCGACCAGGGATACGATCCGGGCGTGGATCCGGGCGGGGGCACCGCTCAACTAGGCGGTAATAGACGGTAATGGGCGGTAGAAGGCGGTAGAAAAACAATCAGGGTGTCATCCCGAGTGCAACGAGGGATCTGCTCAGCCTTAAGAAGATCCCTCGCTTTGCTCGGGATGACAGTCCCAGTACCTACCGCCCATTACCGCCCTTTACCGTCCACTACCGCCTATTACCGCCTTTACAGCGACCCTTCCAACCCCACGGTCCAGATAAAATCCGGCTGCAATCCCGCCTTCCGAAGCGGCGCGATCGCGTTCAGCACCAGCACCGTGCCGCCCCGCAGGTTGAACTTCACGCCGGTCGCCAGGTTGATCAGGTTGTTGCGCCGTTCGGGAATCGAGATGGAGGGGATCCGGCGCTGGAACGGGGCCACGAACACGATTTCGCCCGGGAGCGAGATCGGGTTGTCTCCCACCTGCCATTCCGTGATCAGGTCGGCCGCGAAGGTCGCCCACGACGCCATCAGGTTATCAAATCCCATCGTCGCCAGGATGGCATCGTTCTGGAGACTGCCGGTCCGGCTCAGATACCCGAAATTGACGTGTGGGGCGAAGCTGCCGAACTGCGCCGAGCCCACGGCCATCGCGCGGACGCTGCTCGAGCCGGAACCCAGCAAGTCCTTCTCATTGCCGGTAGGAAACCGCACGTCGGCCAGGACGGCGGCACCCACCCTCCGGCCCTGGCCCAGGTTGATCTTGATACGCCCCACCACGTCGCCGATGCCGCTGGCGCTGCCGGACGCACTGCTGGCGGCCCGCAGGATCGGGTCGGTGTCGGTGCCGCCGAACCGGTGCACCGCGATGCTGCCGAAGGGCTGAATCTGGGCCTCGCTGGTTCCGTTGATCCGGGTCCGCACGAACGGCACCGCGACCCCGATGTCCACGAAGTCGAGGATGCCCCAGGTGGCGAAGATCGACGCCACCGTGACGCTCATGTCGAGATTCAACCGAACCTGGAGAATGTCGTTCTCGAACTCGGGGTCGCCTTCTCCCGGGTTCGCCACGTCCTGGTGGGCGAACGTGATGAGGACGTTATCCAGCGGGGCGCTGTTGATCGTGGTGTATTGGATACCGGTAACATTGGCACCGACATAGAACCGGCCGCGGCCGAGGGTCTGGGCCCGTTCCCCGAAAATGGGACCCGCCGAGGTCGAGGAACGGACCGGAAGACCCCCGACCAGGGTGAAGGTCGCGCCGCTCGAGGTGGCGCTCAACGGCGTGTTCGCCGCGGACTGGCTGATGGCCTCGGTGAGGAATCCAAGGACGGTCTGGTTCCCTGCCGTTACCGCGGGAATGAAGTGATTGCCGTGCGCTCCGGGGAGATCGAGGCAGAGCGGCTGGCCGCAATCCCCGAAGGTGAAGAGCTGGTTGATGGTAGACCGCATGTCCTGGGCGGACGCGGATGACGCGAGACAGAGCGCCAGGGCAGCGGCGGTCGCGAGCGGTCGCATGAGAAGCTCCGGAGGGTAGAGAACTGAGTCCAAAGTACGGTCGAGACGACGGGAACGCTACTACCGTCTTACCGTCCCTCAAACACCGGCAGCTCGACATACGAACTCTGGGGCCCCGCCCGGTAGATCCGGTGGGT
>JBDTTZ010000133.1:0-6204 GCA_040008015.1 Gemmatimonadota bacterium | reverse complement strand
TCACCAGCGGACCGTGACCATCGCTGAACCGGGTAAAGGCGATCCGACCGCCATCCGGAGACCAGACCGGAGAGAGCGCCTCCTCGCCGCGGGTCACCGGGAGGAGGTCGTATCCGTCGCTGTCTACCCGGTAGACCTGCTTGTCGCTCAGAAACACGAGGCGGCTGGCGGCGATGCCGGGAAGACCGGTGATCCAGCGGACGACCTCGTCCGACAACTGGTGCACCGCCATCCGGAATTCGGGAGCATCCGCCGCCGGCAGGGTCGCCCGCTGTTCGCGGCGCACTGAGCCGGCATCCAGATCGTGGAGTCGCACCACGATGCCGGTTCCGGTATTGGCGACCTCGACGCCGTAGCTCGCGCCGAGGGTGCGATAGAGCCGATAGTTGATGGCCGAGCCCCCGCCCCGGGCGACCTCTCCGCTCGGCAGCGAAACCACCTCGAACCGATCGGAAAAGTCGAGGTCCCGCTGGAGAATGGCCCGGACCGAATCGAGCCCCGCACCGGGCAGTATGATGAGCCCGGGCCGGACACCGGCGCCGTAGGTGATACCCAGACGCACCCCGGCCGAGTCCTGGGCCGCCAGTGGCCCCGCCAACCCCATCAACACCGCGACGCCCGCCAAGGCCTTCATCGACCCGCCGAAGGCGCGAAGTAGAAGCTCACCAGCAGCACGTCGGCGTCATATCCGTCGGGCAACCGGCCAAAGGCGCCGGCATTGGCCGCGGCCTCCACGGCGCCCTGGGCGCTCAGGTCGAACGAAAAGTTTCCGGAAGACGTCAGGAATCGCAGGTCGCGCACCGATCCATCTCGCATGAGGAGAAATGTCACTTCAGCACGAAGCCGGGAACCCACCGGCCGGTCCCACCGGCGGTAGATCTGGTTGATGATGTTCTCAAGATAACCGGGAAAGGGGAACGTTAGCCCGGGTGTCTTGATCGTCACCGCGTCGTTCCCGGTGCCCGGCGTTTCCCCGGGAGCCGGAGCATTGGCCGACTGGGTCCGGGGCGCCGGCTCCCGCTTTTCGGGAGGCGGCGGGGTCCGCGCCGGCGCGGGCTGCGGCGTGCTGGGCGCCGGCTTCCGGGCCGTCGTCGGCACCGCCGGGGGCGTCTGATCCGCGGGCCGCTCTACCGCCTGGGGGGCGGGGCGGGTATCGGCCCGGGGCAGCGGCGCGGCCACCAGGTTCACGGCATACACCGGCGGATAGTTTACCGGCGGCTTCACGGTGAACCACATCAGGCCGATCGCCGTGGCATGCACGACGATGGTCCCCGCGATGCCCAGCGCGGCGTTACCGGAAACCGCTGAAGATACTCGATGTTGGCGCATGAGCCGGCCTCGAAGGCCTACTGCTGGTTTTCGTCTTCGGCCACCAGGCCGACGTCATTGACACCGGCCGTTCGAATCACCGCCAGGACTCGAACCACGTCGCCGTACGGCACCCGGTTGTCGGCGCGAAGATAGACGCCGGTGGGTTTGCGCGCGGTAACCAGCGACCGGAAGGTCAGTCGAAAATCGTTGTAGCTGACCGGGGTCTGATCCACGAAGATGCGTCCCTCACGGTCGACTGACACAACCATCCCTTCCTTGGCCGTCAGCGGCCGCGCCTCGGCCCGGGGCAGCTGGACGTCCACGCCGCCCTGCATCATGGGGGCGGTGATCATGAAGATGATGAGCAACACCAGCACCACATCCACCAGGGAGGTGACGTTGATGTCGGACATGAGGGGAAGATTGCCGCGGCCGTAACTGCCGCCGCCGCCCACAGTGAGCGCCATCTCAGATCACCCCTTCCCGAGCCATGGTGCCGATCAGCTCATTGGCGAAGCCTTCCAGCTCCCCGGCGAAGATGCCCAACCGGCCGACATAGATGTTGTATCCGATGACCGCCGGAATCGCGGCCGCGAGACCGGCAACGGTGGCCACCAGCGCTTCGGCCACGCCGGGAGCCACCGCGGCGATATTCCCCGACCCCTTGCTCGCGATTCCGATGAACGCGTCCATCACACCCAGCACGGTGCCCAGCAGGCCCAGGAGCGGACTGGTGGAGCCGACGATCGCGAGCCAGGGAATGAAATGGGCCATCGCATCCCGCTCCGCGGCAATCTCCTTCGCCAGGACCATCTTGAATGCTTCGAGCTGGGTGGTGGTCAGGCTGCCCTTGGCGATGCCCTGCCCCGCCGGCGTCGGACGGAGATCCGCAATGAAGGTCATGGCCTCGCGGAACAACCGGTTGTAGGGCGAGGGAGGCAGGCGCATCACGGCATGATAGGCCTCGTCCAGCCGGGTGGTCTTCTCCAGCTCCTTGAAGAACCGATCGGCCTGGCGCCGAATCCGGCGAAACTGCCACCACTTGTAGATGATGATGAACCAGGAAACCAGGGAAAACACGGCCGTGATGCCCAGGACCACCTTGGTTTCCGCGCTCGAGGTCAGGACCAGCTCCCACGCCGACCCGGGAACCGCGCCGCCCTGGAGCATCATTGGGCACCCCCACGGAACCATTCGACCACCTCGCGAAGACCCTCGTGGAAGCTGACCTGGGGGGACCACCCGAGGACGCTCCGGGCCCGCGAGATGTCGAGCGAGCTCCGCTGCAGCTCGCCGGGCCGGGCCGGCGCCAGGTCGACCTTGGGCTTCAGCTTCATCACCGTGCCGACCGCTGTGGCCAGCTCCAGCACGCTGGTCTGGGTGCCGGTGGCAACGTTGAAGGCGATGTCATCGTGGGTCTTCACGGCCGGCAACTTCGCGCTGCTCGCCGCGACGTTGGCCCGCGCCACGTCTTTGACGAAGACGTAGTCCCGGGTCTGGCCGCCGTCGCCGAAGACGGTGAGGGATTTTCCCTCCAGCAGATAGGAAACAAAAATGGAGACCACGCCGGCTTCCGACTTGGGATCCTGGCGGGGCCCGAAGACATTGGCGTAGCGCATGGCCACACATTCGAATCCGCGCAGGCCGGCCAGGGCGCGAAGGTAGTGCTCGCCGGACAGCTTGCTGACGCCGTAGGGCGAGATCGGCATCTTGGGCGCCGTCTCCGGAGTCGGCAGGACATCGGGATCTCCGTAGACCACGCCGCCGCTGCTGGCAAAGACCACGCGGCGCACGTTCCCCGCCGCCGCGCCCTCCAGCATGTTCAGCAGACCCATGAGATTGGTCCGGGCGTCGACGTCGGGGTGCTGCACCGAGACCCGCACGTCGATCTGCGCCGCCTGGAGGTTCATCACGTCGAAGCGCCCCCCGGCGACCGCCTTTCTCGCCTCGGGCGAGCCGACGTCCGCCTTGATCAGCGGAATCCCGCGCGGGATGTTGCTCTCCCGGCCCCGGGAAAGGTCATCCAGCACCGTGACATCCCACCCGGCGCGCTGATACTCCGCCGCCAGGTGCGACCCGATGAACCCGGCACCACCCGACACCAGTACCCTGCCGCTCATAGCTTACCTCGAAGAGGAATTGCTGAAGGATAAGTGGAGATTGAAGGGATTGAAGGGATAGAAATGAATTGAGGGGATCGAAAACCGCTTCAATCCCCTCAATTCCTTCAATCTTTCAATCCTTCAATTTTTCAGCTGGGCAGCTTTGCCACCTGTCGCGCGGGAGTACCCGGCGGCACATCGGGATACACCACGTTCAGCACCCGAGCGGTGGCGTGATGGTCGCCCACCCGGACGACCTGCAGCGTGCCGAGCACCTCCGGGGTGGTGGAGGAACCGTCGGGCCGGGCGGCGGGCACCCGGTGCATCTCGAAGAGATCGCCGGGAGAGACGCCGTCCAGCTTGCCCTTGTTCAGGAAGATTACGTCCTGGGGACCCTTCAGCACCTGGCGGTCACGGCTTTCGAGGTAGGCGGCTTCGACGCCGTCGGAGATCGGCACCGGCCGCACGTGGCCGGGATCGTTGAATTTCTCCACCAGCAGCGTCTGCTGCCCGGCCCGGATCGGTCCGTACACCGCGACGATCTCAGCCACGTTCTCCGGCCGGCTCACGTCGATCACCCGCACCATTCCGGTGGGTACGATCACGTCGCCAAAGTGGTCGATCCGGCGGTCGATGCGCACCACCAGCAGGCTGTCCCCGACCTGGTAGGAGCCGCCGGCCGGCGGTGTCAGCGCCACATGGCTGTACAATGCCACCGAGGCGGAGCTGGTACTGGTTGCGATCTGGGAAGGCGACACCGGTCCCCGGAAATTGCCCAGCGGGAGCTTCTGCTCCTCGCTCAGGAAGCCGGACGAATAGAACTCGCTCCGGCGAAGCGGCCGATAGGGCTGCTGGGTATACGCCTCGAGCGTTTCCAGCATCTGCTGGCTGCGCTGGTTGGTACCGAAGAGGGGCGTCATATCGCTCGGCGCGGCATCACTGGCCGAGAGGTTCAGCACCCCGGTGACCGTATCGGCGGGCAGGCCGACCGCGACGACGATGGTGTCGCGACCCACGGTGACGGTCGATGGGGCGTTATCGGGAACAACCGGCATCTGCTGGACGATGACCGGAGGCTGATCCGTGGCGGGTGGCGGCGTGTCCTGAGTGGGGACCGAGGGAGCCTGCGCCGTGTTGCCGGAGATCCGCAGCACTTCGCCGGGATAGATCCAGTGCGGATCCTCGACCACGTCGGTGTTCCGCCGGTAGATCTCGGGCCAGAGTACCGGGTCTCCCAGGTACTGGCCGGCGATTCCCCAGAGGGTATCGCCCGTTCTAACGGTGTGGGTCTGGTCCTGAGCCACCGCGAGACCGGTCCCAAGGACCAGGCCAACGAGTGCCAAAGGAAGCGGCCGAAGGTGTTTGAGCTGCCTGCGAAGCATTGGAGTCGTCCCCCAAGCGGGTAACGGAACGAAGGTCTGGAGAGGTTCCCGTCGCGTCAGAAATGCGCAGCGACAATATATAACCCGAGCAAAATCAACGCCATACGCGACCCACCTCAAGTATTGTCTCGCAAGAGGGTGTGGCAAGCAGACTTAAGACGTTTGGGGGAAAGCGGTTAGGGCAAATGGGCGGGATATGGAGGGGCGGAAAGCCAGAAGACTAGGACATTGAGGGAATTGAAGGAATTGAGGAAATTGAGGGAATTGCGGGACTGAGCTTCGATCCCGTCAATTCCCTCAATCCCATCAATTCCCTCAATCTAGAAGGGCAGATCGTCTTCTTCGCTGTCCAGCGCCTCGGGGAAATCCTCGAAGTTCTCGGTCTTCGGGGGCGTCGCGGCCGCGGCACCGACCTTGGCCGTTGGAGTGTAGGAATCGCTCTCGCCCGGCGCCTGGCGCCCGGACAGCATGATGAGCTCGTTGCCGATGATCTCGGTGGTGTAGCGGGTCGCGCCCTCCCGGTCCTGCCAGGAGCGGGACTCGATCCGGCCCTCGACATAGAGCTTGTCGCCCTTCTTGCAATACTTCTCGATCGTCTCCACCACGTTGTTGAACTTGCTGCTCCAGAAGATGACGCGGTGCCACTCGGTCTTCTCCTGCTTCTCGCCCGACTGCGCCTTCCAGTTACGGCTGGTGGCGAGCGAGAGGTTTGCCACCCGACTCCCGTTGGACGTGCTGCGGATTTCGGGATCGGCGCCCAGGTTGCCGATCAGGGTGACTTTGTTCAGGCTTCGGCTCACTATGACCTCCTACGGGAAAGCAGGGTGGGACGGACGGTGCGACCAATCTAGATGGGGGACCTTCCGGCGTACTAACCCAAAATATAGCTCGGTGTACAAAACGAACGCAGGGCTGTCATCGCTTACTCCAACGACTTTCTCAAGACCATCGCATCTTCCACCGGCTTCCGATAATACTCCCGCCGCCGGCCCATCGGCCGGAAGCCGCGGGCCAGGTACATGGCGATGGCCGGCTCGTTGGATGCGCGAACCTCGAGAAAGACGTCGTTCACTCCCCGGCTCTTCAGGGCATCGAGGCCTGCCTCCAGCAGCCCGCCTCCCAGTCCGTGCCGCCGCCGTTCGGGGACGACGGCGAGGTTTAGGATCTCACCTTCGCGCTCGACAGCCCGGGCCACGAGGTAACCACCGAGCTGACCCGACTTGAGCTCCGCCAGCAAGCCGAAGCTGTGCGGCGACTCCAGCATCTCCCGGAATCCGCCCGGCGACCACGGATCGCTGAAGCAGCGGGGCTCGAGCCGGGCGAGCTCCGCGACGTCAGCGAGTAGTGCCGGCCGAATCCGGTAGGCGACGGCCATGCGCGGCCTCCCAGCGTGCCTGTGCCTCTGCGGG
>JBDTTZ010000132.1:0-2700 GCA_040008015.1 Gemmatimonadota bacterium | reverse complement strand
AAGCTGGACCTCCCAACCGGAGCCGCGATCGTGGTAGCCTGCGGTCTCCTGCTGGCACTCATGAGCCTGGTCGCCATGGCGCGGGGAAAAGCATAGAGTCGTGAGCTGTGGAAAGGCTCCCTCATTCCGAGGGAGCTTTTCTCCGTCTGGTTGCATATACCCCTACCCCCTATTATTCTTCCAAGCATCATGGCGACACTGTTCCGACTGTAACTATGGCAAGACTATGAAAACAATAACTTTACATATCGATGGCATGAGCTGCGGTCACTGCCTCAGTGCCGTGAACCAGGCCTTAGCCAAGGTCCCCGGCACCCGCCCAATTTCGGTTCGAATCGGGCGTGCGGATATCGAGTACGATGAAGCCGTCACCTCGCCTCAAGCTATCGCGGAGGCGGTACGGTCGGCCGGCTATCCGGCGACCCCGGCCGCCTCATGATGGCCAAGGTTGTCGTTTCCCTCGCCGGCATTGTCGCCATTGCCTGGGTCAACTGGTATTTCCTGCTCGCCGGCCGGCGCCGGCGTGACCCATGAGCCAGGTCGTCACCATCCCCGTCACCGGGATGACGTGTGCCGCATGCAGCGCCCGGGTGGAGCGCGCGCTTCGGGACAGTCCCGGCGTTGAAACTGCCAACGTCAACCTCATGACCAGTGAGGCCACCGTCGAGTTCAGTCCGTCGGCCACATCGCCAGAGACACTGGTGGCCGCGGTTCGAGCAACGGGGTACGGTGCCGAGGTACCGGCTTCCGATCATTCCGGGCATCACGATCACGCCGCCGAGGATCTGCGACCGAAATTGTTGCTGAGCCTGGTGGCCGCGGCATTGGTCATGCTGTTGCCGATGCTTCCCCTGGCGCCATCCACCGTTCGGTTTCTCCTGCTTGGGGTGACGCTGCCCGTGATTGGGTGGGCCGGCCGGCACTTCTACTCACGGGCCTGGAAGGCCTTCCGCCACCATAGCGCGGACATGAACACCCTGATCGCGGTCGGCACCGGCGCTGCCTTTCTCTCTAGCGCGGGAGTGACGCTCGCCGCCGATTGGTTCACCACGCACGGCATTCCGCCTCACGTCTACTTCGAAGCTGTCGTCTGGATCATCGCGCTGATTCTCCTGGGGAATCACCTCGAGGCCCGCGCCAGGGGCAAGGCATCGGAGGCGATCCGGCTGCTCATCGGCCTCCGGCCCGCGGAAGTCCGGGTTCTGCGCCAGGACCGGGAAGTCGTGATCCCGCTGGAACAGGTTCAAGTGGGAGACGAAATCGTGATTCGCCCGGGAGAGCGGATTCCGCTTGACGGTACGGTGCTGAACGGCAGCTCGGCGGTGGATGAATCGATGCTGAGCGGTGAGCCGGTCCCGGTCGAAAAGACCCTGGGCGCCAGTGTAACCGGTGGAACTCTCAACGGACTTGGGACATTCCGGTTTCGGGTCACCAGGATCGGTGAGCAGACTGTCCTGGCCCGGATCATCCGGGCAGTAAAGGAAGCCCAAGGCAGCAAGCCGCCGATCCAGCGATTGGCCGATCGTATCTCCGCCATCTTTGTCCCGGTTGTGATCTCGATCGCCATTGCGACCTTCGTCATCTGGTTCGATGTGGGGCCGGCGCCGGCTTACCTGCACGCGATGGTCGCCGCTGTGACGGTGCTGATCATCGCCTGTCCCTGCGCGATGGGGCTGGCGGTGCCGACCGCGGTGATGGTGGCGACCGGGCGCGGGGCGGGGATGGGAGTGCTGATCCGGGGCGGCGAAGCCATCGAGCTCGCCAGCAAGGCAACCGTGGTGATACTCGACAAGACGGGGACCGTGACCGAGGGGAGAGCGAACGTGGTCGGCGTGCATGCGCTGAGTGATTCCACGCCCATCCTTCAGCTCGCCGCATCGGTCGAGCACGGCAGCGAGCACGCCCTGGGACAGGCGATCGTGACCGCGGCACAGGCCGGCGGCCTAACGCTCGAACCGGTGGAGGACTTCGCGGCCTTTCCCGGGCGCGGTGTCATGGCAAAGTCGGGGGGCCGGCGGGTCCTGGTGGGTAATCGCCAGCTGCTGCTGGAGAATGGCGTCGAGCTGGACCCGGCAGGGGCGGGAGCCGACGCCTCAGGAACGGCCGTCTTCGTGGTGATTGACGGCAAGCTCGCCGGCTGGCTGGACATTGCCGACCGGGTTCGGCCGACCAGCGCCGCCGCGGTCCAGGAGCTGAAGTCCATGGGCCTCGAGGTGGTCATGATCACGGGCGATAACTGGGAGACGGCCCGGCGAGTCGCCCATGAGGTGGGCATCGAGAAGGTTCGGGCCGAGGTGTTGCCGGAACACAAGCGCGACGCGGTCGCCCAATTTCAGAGCGAGGGGCACGTCGTGGCAATGGTAGGAGACGGCATCAACGACGCACCCGCGCTGGCCCAGGCCGATATCGGTATCGCGATGAGCTCGGGGAGTGACATCGCGATCGAAGCCGGCGGCATCACGCTCATGCGGAACGACCTCGCCGGCGTTCCCCGGGCCCTGCGCCTCACCCGCCGGGCGCTCGATGTCATCCGGCAGAACCTGTTCTGGGCGTTCATCTACAACCTGGCCTGCATCCCCATCGCCGCCGGCATCCTGTATCCCGGGCTGGGCCTCCGGCTGAGTCCCGCCATGGCGGCGGCGGCCATGGCCATCAGCTCGATCTCGGTCGTCACCAACAGCCTTCGGTTGCGTCATGCCT
>JBDTTZ010000131.1:0-15178 GCA_040008015.1 Gemmatimonadota bacterium | reverse complement strand
ACGCCGCAAAGCTTCAGCTATGACACCGATGGTGGGACCATCGAGGTCGAGGTGAGGCCCACTGCCGAGGGAATGTCGGCGGTGCTCCGTCCCCGGGCAACGGATGGGAACGGCGGCGCTGAATCGGAGAAGGCCGAGGCGGCCAAGGCGCCGCCGGCGGCGCCGGCCCAGCCGGTGCGGGCGCGAGGCCGGGCCACCACCCAGCTATCGGTGACCTCAAACGACCCGGCGTCCCAGGAGTCGGTGGACCGGCTGCTCCGGGAGCTGACGACCTCCGGCGCCTCCGACCTTCACCTGCGCACCACCGAGCCGCCCATCCTGCGCCACGATGGTGAGCTGGCCCGGATGAACGAGCCGCCGATGACCGGGGAAATGATGCACGCCATGCTCGCCAGCATCATGCCGGTCAAGGACTACAACGAGTTTGTCGAGACTGGTGACGCCGACTTTGCCTACGAGATCCCCGGCATCGCCCGTTTCCGCGGCAACGCGGCGCTGGACCACAAGGGCCCCATGGCGGTGTTCCGGGTCATCCCGAACCAGATCCTTACCGTCGATCAGCTGGGCCTCAGCAAGGAAATCCAGGCGCTCTGCAACCTGCAGAAAGGGCTGGTGTTGGTGACCGGCCCCACCGGCTCGGGAAAATCCACCACCCTTGCCGCCCTGGTCGACCTGGTCAACCGCACCCGCAGCAGTCACCTGATCACGATCGAGGATCCGATCGAGTTCGTGCACGAGAGCAAGAAGTGCCTGGTGACCCAGCGCCAGGTCAACGTGCACACCCGCGGGTTTCGCCATGCGCTCCGCGCCGCGTTGCGGGAAGATCCCGACATCATCCTGGTCGGCGAGATGCGCGACCTGGAGACCGTCTCCATCGCGATCGAAACTGCGGAGACCGGGCACCTGGTATTCGGGACCCTGCACACCACCACCGCCGCGTCCACCATCGACCGGATCATCGACCAGTTCCCCTCGGACCGGCAGGGCCAGATCCGGGTCATGCTGAGCGAATCGCTGCGCGGGGTGGTGTCCCAGGTATTGTGCCGCAAGGTCGGCGGCGGCCGGGTGGCCGCGCGCGAGGTGCTGCTCAGCATCCCCGCGGTCTCCAACCTGATTCGCGAGGGCAAGACTTTCCAGATTCCATCCATCATGCAGACCAATCGCAAGACCGGAATGGTCACCCTCAACGACGCGCTGCTCGAGCTGGTGGATACCGGCCAGATCGAGTCCCGCGAGGCGTACATCAAGTCGGTCGAGAAGACCGCGATCCTGGCCTCGCTCAAGGCCAAGCGGCACGACGTGTCGTTCGTGGAAGGGTGAGATCGTAGTCGTTGCTTCTCTTCGCGGCTTTCGCGGAGTTTCGTGGTTTTCGTGAGGACATGTTGCAAGACTCAAAGGCAGCCGCAATCTCAACCGACCGCTTCCCTACCTGAATGCCAGCCGCCCCAACCCTGGTACTGGTCCAGCCGCAGGACATCGTCAACATCGCGGCCGCGGTGCGGATCGCGAAGAATTTCGGGATTGAAGACCTCCGGCTGGTTCAGCCCCAGGTGTTCGACCCCTGGCGCATCGAGGGCATTGCCCACAACACTGCGGACCTGGTGGACCGGATCCGGCTCTTCGATACGCTGGACGAGGCAGTAGCCGATTGCGGCCTGGTCGTCGGTCTCACCGCCCGGGCCCGCGCCGCCAAGCGCTCGGTGCTCCGGCCCCGGCCCGCGGCACTGGAGATCGTCGAGCGGCTGGCGGAGGCGCCGGTCGCGATGGTCGCCGGGCGGGAGGACAAGGGTCTCACCAACGCCGAGCTGGATCGCTGTCACCTGCTGGTGACCATCCCCACCACCCGGGAGTATTCCTCGCTCAACCTGGCCCAGGCCGTGGCGATCATGAGCTACGAGACCTGGCTAGCCCGGGGCGGGGAAGAGCAGCCGGTAAAGCCGCCTCGGCACCAGGCGGATCCGGCGCTGAATGCGCAGCTCGAGATGCTGTTCCGCGACTGGGAGACGGCGCTCTGGTCCATCGAGTTCTTCAAGACCCGGCAGACCGACATGGTGATGCGTTCCCTGCGGGAGATCCTATATCGGGCCCGAATGGACGGGCGGGAAGCGGCGCTGATTCGGGCCATGGGGATCGAAGTGCGGCGGTATTTGGAACGAAAGGGTTTGCCTACTCAGAATCCGTGACCCTTACAACATCAGGGGCTCCAACTGGCGTCTCGATCCTCCGCAGAATTATTGGTCAAGTTCGCTTGTTGCATGCCGTCCGCGAGCATCATCACTATTTCGGCATTTGTCGATCCGCCGGTAAAGGCTATGCGGCTGTCGTCTGGGCTCCAGGATGGGAGGCCCCCCGCAGGAGCATCAGGGACATCGAGCCGCAGACTTCCCCCATCGCTGGTCATCATGTAGACCCGGTCCGCGAACTGGTCACGCCCGCTCACAAAGGCAATCTTCAGGCCGTCGTGAGAGTATACACCCAGCGCGTCCCCCTCAGGGTTATTGCTGAGGTTGGTCGGATTCGACCCATCCGAGTCCATGACGTACAGTTCCGTGTTTCCATCCCGGTCCGTAGTAAACAGAATATTGGTCCCATCGGGCGACCAGGAGGAGCCCCCATCAAACCCTGGATCGTTAGTTAGGTTCACGGGATTGGATCCATCGGCGTTCATCACGTAAATTTCAGTGTGTCCATCCCGGTCCGAACTGAAGGCCAGGCGCCGCCCGTCGGGGGACCAGCTGGGATACCCCTCGTAGGCGGGATTATTGGTCAGATTTACCTGCCCTGTCGCATCTGCATTCATCAGCCAGATGTCTCCATTTAGCACGAACGCGATCTGCCGGCCGTTGGGCGAGACCGCGGGAAGCCCGACTGACCCGGGCTGCGTGGCCGGCAGCAATTTCACCCCGGTGCCATCGGTATTCATCACGTAGAGCTGGGGGTAGCCGTCGCGGTCAGAGATGAAGACGATCTTGTTGCGCAGCCTCGCGGGTTCGCGGCTGGGACCATCATCGTCGCAGGCTGCCAGGACCAGAGCCAAAAACAGCAGCGTCCATTTCATCTCAGCATCCCCCCACGGCATCGCCGCCGCCGCCCCCGCCGGTACACACCGTGAAGGTCCTGGATCCCCTCGGCACCGTAAATCCAGGTGGTCCCACTCCCGCTTCTCGGCAGGGCATACACCCGGACCGTGTAGGAGCCGGCTGCTGCGCCGAGGCCGTAATTGTTAGGGCCATATCCGACCCGAATGGTATCCAGTGGCGCGGTACTGTACACGATCTTCCAGGACATCTGAAGGGTTCCCGTCGGGAGATTCTCTATCGGGCCCGGATGGACGGGCGGGAAGCGGCGCTGATTCGCGCCATGGGGATCGAAGTGCGCCGCTACCTGGAGCGCAAGGGAGTTCGAGGGGTGGAGGAGTAGGCCGATCACTTCGGCTGAGCAGACCCTTGCCCATCTCGGACTTGCCGATACCCGTCAGGGGCTCCAACTGGGGTATCGGTCGTCCGCAGGGTTATTGGTCAGGTTGGTTTGTTGGGTCCCGTCCGGAAGCATTACGATAATCTCGGCATTGGTTGATCCGCCGATGAACGTAATGCGGCTGTCATCCGGGCTCCAGGCGGGGAAAACTCCCGCGGGGGCTTCAGGGACATTGAGCAGCAGATTCGAGCCATCGCTGGTCATCACGTAAACCCGGTCCGCGACTTGGTCACGGCCGCTTACGAAGGCGATCTTCAGGCCGTCATGAGAGTACACGCCCGGCCCGTCCGGCTCGGGCGTATTGGTGAGATTGGTCGGATTCGATCCGTTCGCGTTTATGCTGTACAGCTCCGTGTTTCCATCTCGGTCGGTCGTAAATAGTATCTTCGTCCCATCGGGCGACCAGGAGTACCCCGCATCATACGCGGGATTGTTCGTAATGTTCACCAAACCTGAGCCATCGGTGTTCATCACATAGATCTCAGTGTTTCCATCCCGGTCCGAACTGAAGGCCAGGCGCCGCCCGTCGGGGGACCAGCTGGGATACCCCTCGTAGGCGGGATTATTGGTCAGATTTACCTGCCCTGTCGCATCTGCATTCATCAGCCAGATGTCTCCATTTAGCACGAACGCGATCTGCCGGCCGTTGGGCGAGACCGCGGGAAGCCCGACTGACCCGGGCTGCGTGGCCGGCAGCAATTTCACCCCGGTGCCATCGGTATTCATCACGTAGAGCTGGGGGTAGCCGTCGCGGTCAGAGATGAAGACGATCTTGTTGCGCAGCGGCTGGAGTTTGTCATTAGGACCGTTGCTGTCGCAGGCGGCGATGAACAAGGCCAGGACCAGCAGGATTCGTGTCATCTCAGCACCCCGCCACGGCGTCGGTCCCATCGTTCCCAACCGGTGCCGCCAGATTGCCACCACCTCCACCGCCGCCTCCGGTACACACCGCAAAGTCCTGGATCCCCTCGGTACCGTAGATCCAGGGGGTTCCGCTCCCGCCACGCGGGGTGGCATACACTCGTACTGTGTACGATCCGGCCGGCACTTTCAGCGAATAACTGTTCGGTCCATACAAGGTTCGGATCGTATCTTGGGGGGCGGTGCTGTACACGATCTTCCAGGCAATCTGAAGCGTTCCCGTCGGCTGCTGCGTCACGCTGGCGTAAATGGGATAGGTGCCGGCGACGGTAACAGGCGATGTCACCCCGTTGATCGCCGTCACTCGGAATCCCGTGCCCGGCGGCGGCCCCGGAGTGACGGTCACCGGAATCTCCTGACCTTTGGAACTCATCAGGGTGCCGAGCTGATACGCGGAACCGAGGTTCGAGACTTTGCCGCGGACGATGGTAGACCCTGTACCGATGCCCTTGATAACTCCGGTCGTTGAGTTAACGGAGGCAATTGCCGTATTGTCGCTGGTCCAGATGACGCTGGCACTTCCGAGCGGTGCCGACCCGGTCATCTGCCGCCCAAACACGAACAGGCTCGGTACCACCGTCTGGGTCTGGTCAACCTGAACCGTCACGGTGAGCGGCGACACCGTGAGACCGGTGACCACCGGAGTGCTCCAGAAGTTGGTGCCGGGAGCCAAGCGAAAGCCGTAAACGGCATAGACAAATTCCAGCTCGTGCTGGCACACGTTCCCGTTGATGGTGCCATTGTCCGGAAGGTGGATCGCGCAGTTGGTGGGCGAGGTTTGCTTTTCCAGGGCTCCGTCCTTGAAGCCCAGGACATGGACAAACTCATGAACCAGAGCGGTGGCAAAGTCGGCACATTGGTGGGGCACTTTGAGCCGGTCTTGGCGGTCATCAGAATGAACGTCGGGGGAGAGTTTGTCCCCCCACACCAAAGGCTGCCGCTGCCATCGATTAGAATATGGGTGTCGCCGCTTGAGGTGCCGCCCCAGGAGAAAAACGGAACTCCGGTCACGGCCGGATCGCGCAGGGCCGAATCCCACACGGCGGCGGCGGATTCAACCGCGGACTGCCATTGGGCCGGTCCGTAGACTTGGATCTGCTTTCCGCAAGTCCAGAACTTGGTAAATTCGCCGCCGAAAACCGCTTGGCCGACATTGGATGGATCGCAGGGTGGAAGCGCGGTGGCAGCGTAAGAAAGCGGGGCCGATGAGTCACGCGACTCGGTGGGGTATCCGCGTCTATGCACCCCCCCCCCAAAAGAGCGTGCAGAGGATGGCCAGAAGGAGGCTGGGGGAGCGAGCCACGTCGTTCTCCGGAAATGATGAGAATCTGATGGTACCTGCCAGCATGGCTTGCCGCAAGGCTGAGCGACCGGTCGATTCATTCCGCATCCTCATGCTCTAGCCTAACTCACTCTACTGTTTTAACTTCCGCCCCCATCGGAGCCGCCCTTTCTCGAGGAGAGCCGTGCCCAGGTCCAGCGCCTATTGGTCGGCCAACCTTTACCTGGATCCCGAATCGGAGCCGACCCGCACGGCGCCGCTGCGCGACCTGCCCCCCCTGGCGGCCGGGCGATTTCGCACTCTCCGGGACGGCCTGATCGCTCTGCCCGAGGTGACCGAACGGATTCGCTTCATGGGAGATCAATGGCGCTGGGCATGGGAGTTCGGGCTGCCCGGCCGCCGGCTCTGCTGGCTTCATATGATGGACACCGGTATCGGCGGGACCTTCACCATTTCAAACGAAGAGGAAAAACCACTCCTTCGCATCCCCCGGCTCCCGGCGGTGATCTTCCGGGCCTGGAGAGACGGACAGCGTACCGGTCCGGTCCGGTGGTGCTGGGTGGAATTCGGCGAGCGGCGGACGGTGGAGGCGTTCCTGGGTTTCATGAAGCGCAAGGCCGCACTAGTGCGTGCGACCCCGGCCGACACCAGGATTTTCGGTCGTTCTTCCAAAGCAGGCTGATCGCCCTGTCAAACAATCGCAAACTCCGGTCTTGCTTTATAGTGAATCATTTCACAAACTTCGTGCTCCTCGGGCCCAGCCCCACGCCCGAAACCAGATTTGGCCCCACTGAATCCTCACGCCGGGTGGTATACGAGTATGCGTAAGCTCGTCCTCCTAGGGAGCGGGACAACTGTTCTCGCTCTTGCCGGTATTCTGCTGTTCCAGGCGACATCCGGCGGAAATAGTGGGCCGGCACAGTCCGCTCCGCCGCCGGCCAACCCGACCGCGATCGAGGATACTTCCGGGCTCAGCGGTCCGCGCCAGCCGATCTTCTTCCGTCACGACATTCACGCCGGTCAATACCAGATCCAGTGCCAGTACTGCCACTACACCGTCGCGGTGTCCTCCGAGCCGGGGATCCCGAGCGTGGAGACCTGCATGGGATGTCACCTGGTCGTGTCCGGCTCCGATAGCGGCGCCCGCAGCGAGATTCGCAAGCTGCGCCAGGCGTCCACGGACAAGAAACCCGTGGAGTGGGTGCGGATTCACGCGGTTGCCCGGCATGTGCACTTTCCCCATAGCCGTCATATCAAGGCGCTGGGTCCCACCGCGTGCATGACCTGCCATGGCGACGTCAAGCGCATGCCGCAGGTTTACAAGGCGAACAACATCACCAACATGGGATTCTGTATTACCTGCCATTTACAGCGGGGCGTGACGCGCGACTGTACCGTCTGTCACTATTAGCAGATAGCAAATAGCAAATAGCAAATAGCAAATAGCAAATAGCAAATAGCATATGGCTGATGGCGACCTGAATGCCGAGATCCAGTGATCGTTGCCATACGCCATATGCCATAGGCCATACCCAGTTCGTCATCGAACGGAGCTCAGGATGTCTGAAGAAGTCCCCGATTCCATCGATCGTCGAAAATTCCTCACCGTGCTCGGCGTGGCGGGTGGCGGCGCCGCGATGCTGTCAGGCTGTTCGACCGACCGGATCGAGAAGCTGGTGCCCTACCTGGTGCAGTCCGAAGACCAGGTCCCCGGGATTCCCACCATCTACTCCAGCACCTGCACCGAGTGCGCGGCGGGATGCGGCCTCCATGTCCGGACCCGGGAAGGCCGCGCGATCAAGCTGGAAGGAAACCCTGAGCACCCGATCAACCGCGGCAAGCTCTGCTCGTTGGGCCAGTCCTCGCTCCAGTCGCTCTATCACCCGTCCCGGCTGCAGGGTCCCATGGCACGGAACGCGGCCGGCGTCCTCGCACCGGTCACCTGGGACGTCGCGATAGCGACCCTGGCGGAAAAGGCGGCCCAGGCCGCTGGCCGGGTGGCGGTGATCTCGGGATCACCCCGGGGGACCTTTTCTACCCTCCTGGCCGATTGGGCCGGCGCCCTGGGCGGGCGGGTGGTCCGCTACCAGCCGTTCGATCACGAAGCGGTGCGGGCCGCCAATCGTCAGGTGTTCGGGGTGGACCAACTCCCCACTCACGACTTCAGCGCGGCGCGGCATATCGTCAGTTTCGGCGCCGATTTCCTGGAGACCTGGCTGGCGCCGGTGGAGAATCAACGCGGTTTCGCCGATGCTCGCGATCCCAGCTCCGGCGAAGCCACCAAGTTCGTCGCCTTTGCGCCGCGGCTTTCGCTTACCGCGATGAATGCCGACGAATGGCATGTGACCCGGCCCGGCGGCGAGGCCGCGGTGGCGCTTGCCATGGCCAACGTGATCCTGGGTGAACGGAGCAGCGCGCCGAACGATGCGAACGCGCTCCGTGGTGCGCTTTCCAGGTACACGGTCGAGATGGCGTCCCAGGCCAGCGGTGTGGGGCCCGAAGAGATCCGGCAGGCCGCGCGGGAGTTTGCGTCGGCCAGCCCCAGTCTCGCGGTGGCCGGCGGCATCGGCAGCCAGCACCGGGGAGCCATCGAGCTCTGCGCCGCGGTCAACCTGCTCAACTACATCGCGGGGAACGTGGGCAAGACCGTCAGCTTCGGCGCCGACCCCGATCATGGCGATGGTTACGGTGCCATGCTCCAGCTGGTGCAGTCCATGCAGCAGGGTCAGGTGGCCATGCTCCTGGTGCACGAGGCCAATCCAGCCTTCTCGCTGCCGCAGTCGATCGGCTTCCTCGATCACCTGAAGAAGGTGGCCTTCAAGGTCTCCACCTCGCTCTATCTCGACGAGACCAGCTCCGCCTGCGACCTCATCATTCCCAATCATCACGCGCTGGAGCGGTGGGACGATGCCCGCCCCCGCAACGGAATCCTCGGCATGGTACAGCCGGTGATGGAGCCGGTGCACCGGCCCAGCGCCGAGCACGGTGGCACCATGGCCACCGGCGACGTGCTGCTCAAGGTCTCCCAGAAGGCGGGTGGTGCGCTGGCCCGCTTTACCGCCCCAACCTTCGAGGACCATCTCAAGGCGGCGTTCGCCACGGCCCATGGCGGTGGCGACCCGGCCTGGCGGGCGGCTCTGCAGAAGGGCGGGATTTTCGATCCGGCTCCTTCGGCCCCGCCCAAGCTCGCGGCAGGCGCGGGCCAGGTCACCTTTACTCCGCCCGAGTTTGACGGCACTGGAGACTTTTTCTTCACCACCTTCGCGTCCGTCTACCACGATGGCCGGGGCGCCAATCGGCCCTGGCTGCTCGAGCTTCCCGATCCCGTCACCAAGATCACCTGGCACTCCTGGGTCGAGATCCACCCCGAAACCGCGCGGGCGATGAACGTGAAGGAGGGCGAAATCCTTCGCCTCACCTCGCCCGCGGGCAGCATCGAAGCCCCGGCCTATGTCCACGCCGGCATCCACCCCAACACGGTCGCCGTACCGCTCGGCCTGGGCCACACCGAGTTCGGCGAGTGGGGCAGCGGACGCGGCGTCAATCCGCTGAACCTGCTGGGGGCCAAAGACGGCCAGGGATTCCTGCCCTACGGCGGCACCAGGGTGTCCGTCGCCAAGACCGGTAGCTGGATCAAGGTGGCCAAGACCGAGGGGAATCCCCGCCAGCTGGGCCGCGGCATCGCCGGCGCCATGACCCTCGCGGATGTGAAGAAAGGCCTCACGCTGGAAGAGGCGGAGCGGGGCGGCGAACCGGCGCATGAAGAGAACCCGCCGCGCGAAGTCGAAGCGATCCGGGGATTCGCCGAATCGCAGCACGAGCAGACCAGGCACGGCGAATACGCCAAGGATCATCCCCAGTGGGGCATGACGATCGACCTGGCGCGCTGCACCGGATGTTCGGCGTGCGTCGTCGCGTGCTACTCGGAGAACAACATTCCCTGGGTCGGCGAGGACGAGGTGCGCCGGGGCCGGGAGATGAGCTGGATGCGGATCGAACGGTACTGGGAGGGCGGGGAAGACGGCCAACCGCTGGAAGGCCGGGTGGTCCCCATGCTCTGCCAGCACTGCGGCAATGCCCCCTGCGAACCGGTCTGCCCGGTGTATGCGGCCTATCACACCGCGGACGGGTTGAACGGCCAGGTCTACAACCGCTGCGTGGGAACCCGCTACTGCTCGAACAACTGTCCCTACAAGGTCCGCTATTTCAACTGGTTCGCCTACGGCAAGAAGGCGTTCCCCCGGCCACTCAACTTCCAGCTCAATCCCGACGTGGTAGTCCGGGCCCGGGGCGTGATGGAAAAGTGCACCTTCTGTATTCAGCGGATCCGCGGGGCTCAGAACCAGGCCAGGCTGGACGACCGGCAGCTGGTGGACGGGGAATTCACTTCCGCCTGCGCGCAGGCCTGTCCCTCGGACGCGATCATTTTCGGCAACCGCGCCGATCCCGCGAGCCGGGTGAGCAAGAGCGCGGAGGACAAGCGAGGCTATCACGTGCTGGGAGAGCTGAACACGCGGCCGGCAATCACGTACCTGGCCAAAGTCCTGCACCGGTCGGAGGCCTGACCCATGGCTGCCGTGGCGCAACCACATCTTCCGACCCAGACCCACGCCGAGGTCACCCGCGATGTCGTGGGTACCCTGGGCACGCCCAGCCGCGGGTACCTGATGCTCCTGGCGGGCGCGATCACCTTCTTCCTGATCGGCGTCATCACCTTCGTCCTGGAGCTGAAGAACGGCCTCGGCCTCGCCGGCTACAACCCGCCGGTAATGTGGCTGGTCTATATAACCAACTTCGTATTCTGGGTCGGTATCGGGCACGCCGGCACTCTGATCTCGGCCATCCTGTATCTCTTTCGCTCGCCGTGGCGCACGGTGGTGTACCGGGCCACCGAGGCGATGACGGTGTTCGCCGTCATGACCGCGGGCCTGTTTCCCATCGTCCATATCGGCCGCCAGTGGTTCTTCTACTGGCTGCTGCCTTATCCCAATCAGCGCTTCCTGTGGCCCAACTTCAAGTCGCCGCTGATCTGGGACGTCTTCGCGATCGGAACCTACCTCACCGTGTCCACCGTCTTCCTGGTGGTCGGGTTGATTCCCGACGTCGCCGCGGTCCGCGATAGAGTGGGAGGCTGGCGCAGCAAGGTGTACCGGATGTTCGCGGTGGGCTGGAAGGGTACCGACAACCAGTGGCGGCACTATAGCCGGGCCTATCTCTACCTCGCCGCCCTGGCGACTCCGCTGGTCCTCTCGGTGCACTCAGTGGTGTCCTGGGACTTCGCCATGAGCATCGTGCCGGGGTGGCACGGCACCATCTTCGCGCCCTATTTCGTGGCCGGCGCCATCTATTCCGGCATCGGCATGGTGTTCACGCTGCTCGTCCCCCTTCGCAAGGCGCTGAAGCTGGAGCACATGATCACCGAGTATCACTTCGACAACCTGGCCAAGCTGACCCTGCTGACCGGCTCAATCCTGTTCTACTCCTACGCGATGGAGTATTTCGTCGCCTGGTACAGCGGCAACACCTTCGAGCAGACCACGTTCTTCCGGCGGGCCTTTGGCCCCCAGTGGTGGGCCGGATGGTCGATGATCATCTGCAATGCCTTCGTCTCCCAGCTGTTGTGGTTCCGGAAGATCCGGCGCAATGTGACCGCTCTTTTTATCATCTCGATCTTCATCAACATCGGCATGTGGTTCGAACGGTACGTCATCATCGCCTCTTCGTTGAGCAATGACTTCGTCCCCTACGCCTGGGGCCAGGCCAATCCGACCTGGGCCGACTGGGGCATCCTGATCGGCTCCTTCGGCTGGTTCGGAATGTGGTTCCTGATGTTCGCCCGTACCTTCCCGATCGTGGCGATCCAGGAAGTGAAAGAGCTGATACCGTACCCGCGGCGGAAGGGAGGCCACTGATGGCCGCCACTGTCCCGGGCGTGCTGGCAACGTTCCGCTACGTCGACTCCGCCACCGACGCGATCCGCACTCTGCGCCGCCAGGGCCGCAAGGATCTCACGGTTTATTCCGCGGCCCCCAATCACGAGATCGAGGCCGCGATGGGCCACACGGTGAGCCCGGTCCGCCTGTTCACGCTGATCGGCGGGCTGACCGGCTGTTCCGCCGGCGTCGCCATGACGTTCTGGATGTCTTACGACTGGCCGCTCCTGGTGGGCGGGAAGCCGATAGCGACGGTGCCGCCCTACGTCGCCATCATGTTCGAGTTGACCGTCCTGTGCGGCTCCCTGATGACCGTGGCCGGACTCGCCGCGATCATCGCCTTCATGCGCAAAAAAGGCGCGGCCTACGACGGCCGCTTCACCGATGATCGCATCGGGCTCTTCGTGCCCTGCCGGGCGGAGGAATTCAGCACCGTGGAATCCCTGTTGAAGACCGCCGGTGCCGAGGAGGTTCGCCATGGGGCGGACTGACCGCGCTCGCCGCCTGGCCCTGGTCCTGGTCGTCGCCCTGGGCGGCTGCCAGGTCTGGTATGACAAGGTGCCCTCGCCGGACGACCTGATGCACGCGATCCCCTGGTTCAACGCGATGATCGGCAGCCCGGCCGTCTATCCCTATTCCACGGCTGACGTGCCCCGCTACACGGTTCCCGGCACCGTGCCGGTCACCGGTGGCGAGGCGGACTACGAGGCAAACTGGAGGGCGGGGAAGACGATCGAGGCCGATGCATTGTCGAACCCGACCGATCGACGGCCCTCCGAGGTGGGAGACACCACGTTCCACGTTTTCTGCGCTCCCTGCCATGGAATGGCCGGCGCTGGTGACGGCATTGTGGGCAAGAAGATGGGCGCGCCGAGCATAGTAACCGACAAGGCGCGCGGTTTCAGCGATGGGTATTTGTATAGCATGATCCGCTATGGCCGCGGGGTGATGCCTCGCTATGGCGACAAGATCTTCGATCCCGCCCGGCGCTGGGCGGCGGTGAACTACGTGCGCTGGCTCCAGGCTCAGGGGATGCCTGCGGCTCCGGCTGCCCCCGCTGCCCGAGGAGCGACCCGATGACCGTCGCCGCGCAACGCGAGCGCCTGCTCAACCAACCCGTCGGCGGGCGCTTCGGCCTCTACCTCGGCCTCGGCCTGGTGTTCACGCTGGGCGGGCTGGGGCTGGTGATTCCCGCTCTCATGGGCCCTAACGCCGATCGGGCCTGGCATCTCTTCCTGGTCAACTGGCTTTTCTTCACCAGCCTGGCGGCCGGCAGCATCGCGGTCGCCGCGGTGCACAAGATCGCCAATGCCAAGTGGTCCGGCGTGATCATCCGGTTTGCCGGGGCGAACGTCTTCTTCCTGCCCATCTCGTTTGTCGGATTTCTGCTCATCCTGGGCCCCGGGTATCACCATATCTATCCGGAGATTCACGGGTTGAGTCATGGCAAGGAGCTCTGGCTCTCCCGGACCTGGATGTTCTGGCGGCTGTTCCTCGCCATGGGAGCGCTCTACGTCATCGCGTTCCGGTTCATCTGGGCTGATCTGCTGCCCGACGTCCAGGCCGTGGCCAGCCGGATCACCGGGCCGGCCCGGGCCCGATTCGAGGCGTGGGCGGCCCGCGCGGGGTATGACGGCAGCGCCGAAAGCCTGGTGCGGCAAGAGGTGAAGGTGCACCGGCTGGCGCCGATCTACATCGTGACCTACGCGTTCACGATGTCCGCGATCGCCTTTGACTGCATCATGGCGCTCCAGCCCCACTGGGTCAGCAACCTGCTGGGCGGCTTCTTCTTTATGGGCGCCTTCCTGAGCGGCCACATGCTGCTGGTCCACAGCTCGATGTACGGCGGCAAGGCGCTGGGGATCGGGGACCTGATTTCACCCAAGCAGCGCCACGACCTCGGCAAGTTGTGCTTTGGTTTCACCGTGTTCTGGGCCTACCTCATGTGGTCCCAGTTCCTGGTGATCTGGTACGGCAACCTCCCCGAAGAGACCGGCTTCGTCTTCGCCCGGCTCTGGGGACCCTGGGTGCCGGTAGCCCGGAACGTCTTTCTCGGCATGTTCCTGATCCCGTTCATCGGGTTGCTGGGAGTCAGCCCCAAGAAGAACAAGTTCACCCTCGGTCTGTTCGCCACGGTCAGCCTGGTCGCGCTCTGGCTGGAGCGGTACCTGCTGGTGCTGCCCACGGTCACCCGGCTCCCGGGACCGGCGTTCGGGATGCCCGAGCTGGGGGCGACCCTGTTGTTCGCCGGGCTTTTCCTCCTGGCCTACTGGTTCTTCACCCAGCGCTATCCCATGGTGTCGCCCCGGCTCGCGATGATCACCATCGAGGGCGAGATGCACCACGCGACGAGCGCCTTTGACCACGACGAGGGGGAGAAGGATTACATCGCGGAAGCGCAACACTAAGAGGCGGTAATAGACGGTAATAGGCGGTAGAAAGGCTAAGGGCGAGAATCGTTGAATCGATTCCCGCCCTTTTCCAATACGGCCTAATACCGCCCATTACCGTTATGGCCTGTTCACCGGAACCGCCAGTCGGTTCATCAGCGCCCGCAGCGAGTCGGCCGGGCCCCGAATGGCGACGATCCGGTCGCCGAAGCGGAGCGTCATCAGCGCATCGAAGGCGCGGGAAGCTGCGGTGGTCCGGTCGCGGCCGTCGTGAGCCAGCAGGTCGGTCATCTGAGCCGCCGGGCCTTCGATGGTACGGATGACTTCACCGGTGGCGAGCTGCTGATCCACCGCTACGATTTTCTCATTGGGGCGGAGTCCCTGCACCTTCACCTGCACCACCTGAAGTCCGGGCACCGAGGGGAGCGGCGCGCCGGACTCTTCCTCGGCCGCGGCCACCGAAACGATTCGCCACATGCTCTCGGTTGCCAGCTCGGGGATCTCCCGCTCGTTGGCGAGCAGCGTGCTGTTCACCTGGGAGAACCGGGTGCTGTCTTCCGCGTTGTTGCCCCGGTCCGCGGCCAGGCCGTGAATGGTGGGGGAAGTCACCTGGGGCGGCACCCTGCTGGTATCAATGGTCGCCGGCAGCTCGCCGCTTCCCGGCGGGTTCGTGGACACAGGGCGGACCATCGGAATCCGGGCGATATCGGCCGGCCGAGGGGAAGGAGAGGACGACCGAGCGCCACTATCTGGAATCGAGGACGACTGGGCCGCAGCCGCCTCTTGGACTGAACTATCCGGATTCCCGTGCTCGGCCGCCCCTCCCCGACCCGTCCACACGTGAGCGGTCCACCCCAGCCCGAGTGCCGCGATCACGCTTGCAGCCCAGGAGCCAACCCGGATCAGCCGGTGCCGGCGATTCTGGAGCACGCCGGCCCGGGCCTTGATCGTCTCAACACCGGGGGCCAGCGAAGGCGGAGGAGCGAGGACAGCCAGCATCGCGGTCGTCCGGTCCCGCAACGCCGCGATCCGGTCCCGCTGCGCCTGGCAGATGGGACAGGAGGCCAAGTGGCTTTCGATCTCGACGCACTGCGACCGGCTCAGGGCCTGGTCGAGGTAAGCGTGGAGTTCGTCCTCAGGAATGTGCGGCATGATCCTCATGGTCCTGCAATTCA
>JBDTTZ010000130.1:0-6060 GCA_040008015.1 Gemmatimonadota bacterium | reverse complement strand
ACTCCGCGTTCGACTGGGCGGTGAACCTCCAGGGTGTGGCGGAGTCGGTCATGCTGATTCACCGGCGCGATGGTTTCCGGGCCCACGCCGCGACGATCGCCCAGGTGGAGAAACTCTGCCGCGAAGGGCGCTGCGAGCTGCGGACCTTCGCCGAGGTCAAGGCCATCGAGGGGGCCGACCAGGTGGAACGGGTCAACATCGTGAATACCAAGACCAAGGAAGAGATGGTAGTCGCCATGGACGCGATCATCCCGCTGCTTGGCTTCCACTCCGACCTGGGTGCCATCAATGAGTGGGGGCTGGACACCGAAAAGGGCGACATCACGGTCAACCGGGTCATGGAAACCAGTGTCCCCGGCATCTACGCCGCCGGGGACATCGCGAGTTACGAAGGGAAGCTCAAGCTGATTGCGACCGGGGTGGGAGAGGTGTGTACGGCGGTCAACAACGCGGTGCACTTCATCAACCCCAAGGCCAAGGTGATGCCCGGGCACAGCTCGAACATGGCGATCTTCGGGCAGAAGGACGATTAGGGGGGCGGTCGAGGCGGACGGGGCGGACAAGGCGGTCAAAACACAAAGAGGCTGTCATCCCGAGCGTGAGCGAGGGATCTTGCTTGGGTTGAGAAGATCCTTCGCTGCGCTCAGGATGACAGCCTTCTGCTTTGTTGACCGCCCCGACCGCCTACTCCACCGTCCACGTCCGCTCCTGGCGGAACAGCTGGTTCAGATCCGGCTCCGACTTCCACGCGCCCGCACTCTCCAGCTGGGCATACACGTCCTGGTCGTACGTGCTGATCGGGTCGCAGTAAATCACGCCGAGGGCGACCGGGAAATCCGGCGGCTCCAGCGCCACCAGCATGGAGGCCAGCGAGCGGTTGGTCTCGTCGTGCACCAGGATGTCCTCCGCTGTCACGCCGTTCTCACCGGGCTTCACGACTTCGAGCGTCAGCGTCCGGGCATTGAAGCGGAGCCCCGTGCTCCGGTCCCTGCCGAACAGCAGCGGCTTGCCGTGCTCGACCAGCAGCTGGCGCTCGGTGGCGACCGACTTCTCGGTGAAGTCGTCGAACACGCCGTCGTTGAAGACCACGCAGTTCTGGAAGATTTCGACGAACGAGGTCCCCCGGTGCCGGTGGGCCCGGGTGAGCACGCCGGAGAGGTGCGCCTGCTGGGTATCCACCGCGCGGGCCACGAACCGGGCGCCGGCGCCCAGCGCAAAGGCGCCGGCCGAAACCGGGTTCTCGAGGGAACCCATCGGGGTGGACGGCGACCGGGTGCCGCGCCGCGAGGTCGGTGAGTACTGCCCTTTGGTCAACCCGTAGATCTCGTTGTTGAAGAGCAGGAACTGCACGTCCACGTTGCGGCGGAGCAGGTGAAGCAGGTGGTTGCCGCCGATGCTTAACGCGTCGCCGTCCCCGCTGATCACCCACACATCGAGCTCGGGATTGGCCAGCTTCACGCCGGTGGCCACCGCCGGCGCCCGGCCGTGAATCGTATGGAATCCGTAGGAGGCTACGTAGTAGGGAAACCGGGCCGCGCAGCCGATCCCGGAGACGAATACGGTGTTTTCCGGGCGGCCGCCGATATCGGCGAGCGTCTTCTGCATCGCCTTGAGAATGGCGTAATCGCCACAGCCAGGGCACCAGCGGACTTCCTGGTCGGTGGCCCAGTCCTTCGCGGTGAGCGGTGCGACGGCGGTCATATACCCTCCAGGCACGCCTGAATGGCATGCTCGATTTCACTGATCTTGAATGGCTTGCCCGTCACCTTGGTAAGCGTCTCCGCGGGAATCAGGAACTGGTCCCGGAGCAGGTGAACCAGCTGGCCGTTGTTCATCTCGGGCACCAGCACCCGGTCGTAACGCTTGAGCAGCTCACCCAGATTGCGCGGGAAGGGTGAGATGTAGCGGATGTGGATGTGGGAGACGTCGGCTCCCGCGTCGCGCGCCCGGCGCACGGCCTGGTGAATCGCGCCGTGGGTGGACCCCCAGCCCACGATCGCCAGTTTGCCGGAATTCTCGCCCAGCGCGACTCCCTGTTCCGGAATGTCGTTGGCGATCCCGGCGATCTTGGCCGCGCGGGTCTGGGTCATCTTCTCGTGGTTTTCCGGATCATACGAGATATGGCCGGTGTCGTAGCTGCGCTCGATTCCGCCGATCCGGTGCACCAATCCCGGGGTCCCGGGCAGCGCCCACGGCCGGGCCAGGGTCTCCGGGTTCCGGAGGAAGGGATGAAATCCCTTCGGATCGGTCCGGAATTCCACCGGGAACGGCGCGATCTCTTCCAGGTCGGGCAGCACCCACGGCTCGGCCGCGTTGGCCAGGTAGCCGTCGGTGAGCAGCATGACCGGCGTCATGTACCTGGTGGCGATTCGCACCGCCTCGATGGCCGTCTCGAAACAATCGCCCGGCGTGGCAGTCGAGATCACGGCCAGGGGCGAGTCCGCGTTGCGGCCGTACACCGCCTGGAAGAGATCCGACTGCTCGGTCTTGGTCGGCATCCCCGTCGAGGGGCCGGCGCGCTGGTTGTTGACCACGATGATCGGCAACTCGGTCGCGACCGCGAGGCCGATGGCCTCGGTCTTGAGGGCGATGCCCGGCCCGCTGCTCGAGGTGATGCCGAGGGCGCCGGCATAGCTGGCGCCGATGGCGGCGCAGACCGCGGCGATCTCGTCTTCCGCCTGGAAGGTGATGACGCCGTATTTCTTGAGATTGGCCAGGGTGTGGAGCAGGGCCGAGGCCGGGGTGATGGGATAGGCGCCGAGGAATATCTTCTTGAGCCCGGCCTTGCGGGCTCCGGTCACCAGCCCCCAGGCCAGCGCTTCGGTCCCATTGACCGTCTTGTAAGTGCCGGGCTCGACCGATGCCCGCGCTACCGTGTACCCGGGGACGATGTCCTGCATCTCGGCGGTTTCGCCGTAGGCGTGGCCCGCGTTCAGCGCCGCTTCGTTGGCCTGGGCGATGGGCTCATGCTTGGCGAACTTCTTTCGGATCCACTGGGTCGTGGCATCGCGGTCCCGGCCATACATCCAGAGCATGAGGCCCAGGGCCCACATGTTCCGGCAGCGCATCGCCTCCTTGTTGGAGAGGTCGAACGGCTTGACGGCCTCCAGGGTGAGGCGGGTGATGTCGAGCTTCAGCACCTGGTACGGCGCCAGCGACCCGTCTTCCAGGGGATTCGAGGTAATCGCCGCCTTCACGAAATTGCGATCAATGAACGCGGCGGTGTCCACGATGACCAGCCCGCCCACCCGCAGGTCGCGCACGTTCATCTTGAGGGCCGCGGGATTCATCGCGATGAGCACATCCAGTTCGTCGCCGGCGGTGGTCACGTCGGTGGAGCCGAAGTGGATCTGAAAGGCGGAAACGCCGAAGGTGGTCCCGGTGGGTGCCCGGATTTCAGCCGGGAAATCGGGGAAGGTGGACAGATCGTTCCCGGCCAGCGCCGTCTCGACAGTGAACTGGGTACCGGTCACCTGCATTCCGTCGCCGGAGTCCCCGGCAAAACGGATCACGACCGCGTCGCGCGCCTCGCGGGGGGGGCGGGTGCCCGCCGGCGCGGAGGGAGTATGGGTCATTGCTGCCTTCTATAGATGTTCGAGAAAGAAAGATAACAGGCGGGGGCGGTAATGGGCGGTAGAAGACGGTAGAAGACGGTAATAGGCGGGCGGGCGGTCAAAACGAAAAAGCTGTCATCCCGAGCAACGCGAGGGATCTTGCTGGCCTTGAGAAGATCCTTCGCTTCGCTCAGGATGACAACCTCAACCGCCAAACTCCTCCATTACCGCCTTCTACCGCGCATTACCGCCTTCTACCGTCTATTACCGCCTTCTACCGTCTATTACCGCCTTAAAGAAGCTTGGGTCTCAAAAAAAATCGGAGCATCCCGGCGCCGGCCTCGATGGCGTCGGCCTCGATGCCGATCACTCCGCTTTTGGGGAAATCGATCGTCAGCCGGTGCGGTTCACCGGTGAGCAGCAGCGACGCCAGGCCGCCCAGCCATGGCTCATGCCCTACCAGTGCCACGGTCGCCAGCCCTTCGGCGCCGGCCAGGTCCTGGCGAATGGCGTCGAGGTCCGGGGCATCAGCGAGCGAGGGAATCGGCCTGGGCTTGAGCCCTTTCCCGCCAAACTCCCGGGTCATGACCTGCGCCGTCTGCATGGCCCGTTTCCACGGGCTGGTGTAGATCGCGCCCGGAATGATTTTCCGCTTGCGCAACGTGCGGCTCACCTCGGCGTGAATCTCCCGGCCTTTCGTGGTGAGCGGGCGCAGCGTGTCATCCGGGTACTTGTTCTCGTCGTGGTCCCCGGCCTGCGCGTGACGTACGATCAGGATCAGCATTGGCGTTGTTTTCCGGGCGCATGCTATTGCGCCCCTACGATTCCGGGCGCATGCTATGCGCCCCTACGGTTTTTCGACGGCCCGCGCCATCTCGACCACGACGCTGTCCAGCTGCGCCAGGATCACCCGGCCCGGAAGGGTATGGTGATTGGCCTGCACCGAGAAGAAGTAACGGCTTCCCGCGCGGGTCTCGAAGAAACCGGAGATCGTGTTGACATGGGAGATGCTGCCGGTCTTCGCCCACACCCGTCCCTGGATTGGTGTGTTCTTGAACCGGTTGCGGAGCGAGCCGGTGTTGCCTGACTGGGGCAGGCCCGCGCCGAAGGTGGGCCAGTTGGGATGTTGGCGGATGAAGCGCAGGACCTGGGTGAACGCCAGCGGGCTCACCAGGTTGCTGCTCGCCAGGCCGGAGCCATCCTGGGCACTGAACTGGGTGGAGTCGATATGCATGGAGTCGATCATGAACCGGCGCTCCACCCGGAGCCCCTCCTGCCAGGAGCCGGCGGTGCCGAACACCCGGCCCAGTTGCTTCAGCAGCACTTCGGCGAAGAGATTCTGACTGGTGTTGAGAATGGGGAAGACCCAGTCCCGGAACGGCCGGCTCTCCAGCTCCAGGAGCGCCGGCTGCTGGCGCAGCGCGCGAAAGTCGAAAGAGTCCACGGTAGACCGGGTGCCGCCGAGGACGGCGATCCCCGCGTCCGCCATCGCCTGCCGCAGCGCCCGGGCGGCGAAGAGGTTGGGATCCGGCATCGCGAAATACTCGGTGCCACCGCTGCTTCCCAGGTCCACGTTGCCTTCGGTGCGAATCGTCATCGAGCCGGGGTCCCGGAAGAAGTCGATCTCATCGCCGCCACCGCTCCGGGTGCGGCTCCGGTTTTCCAGCGTGAGGTCGCCCAGCCATGGCGTAATGGTCACCGCCGCCGGGCTCCCGGTCCGGGGGCCGGGTCCCCACTTGATGTCCACGCTGTTGTCGTTGAACAGCAGCCCGCTCACCGGCGCCGCATACCACCAGTTGAGGTCGTAGCTCTCCCAGCCGGGGTGCACGACCTGGGTTTCGAAGTAGCTCCCGTCGCCCACCAGGTCTCCCGCCACGCCGGAAATCCCCCGGGCCTTCAACGAGTCCGCCAGCAGCCTGAAGCGGGCGAAGATATCGTGGTCGCAGACGCCGGCCCGGGTGGTGTCGGTCGCGTAGCAGCGATCGCTGAAGGTGGGATCGCCCCGGCCATAGAGCACCAGGTCGCCCTGGACCACGCCATCCACCACCGGCCCGCCGGCGAAGAGACTGGTCTTTACCGTCCAGGCCGGCGGCAGCAGGGCGGATGCGACCGAGGTCACCAGCAGCTTGGTGTTGCTCGCCGGGATGAAGAGCTGGTCCTGGTTTCGCCCGTAGAGCAGGCGACCCCGGTCGTCCACCAGGGCCACGCCCCAGAGCTGGCGATTGAATGGCGGCGCATCCAGCCGGGCGTCGATGCGTTGCTGGAGGGTCTGGGCAGCAAGCGAGACTGCTGTCATCCCGAGCAACGCGAGGGATCTCAAGCTCAAAGCAAACACGAACCTTGAGATTCCTCGCTTCGCTCGGAATGACATCCTTGCGGGTGTCGGCCCGCCGCCGAATGCCGAGCCTTCAGTCATACGCCACTCGTGGATCCACTTTCGCATAGACCAGGTCGGTGATGAGGTTGACCAGCACGAAGACCAGGCTCAGGAACAGGATGCTGCCCT